>NZ_JBQQBZ010000011.1:0-180996 GCF_052245655.1 Streptomyces sp. 4N509B | reverse complement strand
CCTGCGCATGCCCGATGTTCGACTTCAACGACCCCAACCACAACGGCCGACCCACCGGACGACCCTGCCCATACGTCGCCAACAACGCCTGCGCCTCGATCGGATCACCCAACGTCGTCCCCGTACCGTGGCCCTCCACCACGTCCACATCCGCCGGCGTCAGTTCGGCGCTGGCGAGCGCGTCCCTGATGACCCGCTGCTGCGAGGGGCCGTTGGGCACGGTCAGGCCGCTGCTCGCGCCGTCCTGGTTCACCGCGCTGCCGCGCACCACCGCCAGCACCCGACGCCCGTTACGCCGCGCGTCCGACAGCCGCTCCAGGAGCAGGATCCCCACCCCCTCGGCCCATCCGGTGCCGTCGGCGCCGGAGCCGTACGCCTTGCAGCGGCCGTCGGGCGCCAGACCCCGTTGCCGGCTGAACTCCACGAACATGCCCGGCGTGGACATGACGGTGGCGCCGCCGGCGAGCGCGAGCTCACACTCGCCCTTGCGGAGTGCCTGAGCGGCGAGGTGGATCGCGACCAGCGACGACGAACACGCCGTGTCCACCGTCACCGCGGGACCCTCAAGCCCGAACGAGTACGCGACGCGGCCCGTGGCGACGCTGCCGGAACGGCCGCTGCCGAGGTAGCCCTCCAGCTCGGCGGGCGGCTCGGCCAGGTCGGTGGCGTAGTCGCTGTAGGCGACGCCCGCGAAGACGCCCGTGCGGCCGCCCCGGAGTGACTCGGGCGGGATGCCGGCGTGCTCGATCGCCTCCCAGGAGGTCTCCAGCAGCAGCCGCTGCTGCGGGTCCATCGCCAGCGCCTCACGCGGCGAGAGGCCGAAGAACTCGGCGTCGAACTCGCCGACGTCGCGGAGGAAGCCGCCGGCCCGCGTGTAGGAGGTTCCGGGGTGGTCGGGGTCCGGGTCGTAGAGCGCGTCGAGGTCCCAGCCCCGGTCGGCGGGGAACTCGGCGATCTCGTCGCGGCCCTCGGTCACCAGGCGCCACAGGTCCTCGGGGGTGCGCACGCCGCCGGGGTAGCGGCAGGCCATGCCGACGATGGCGATGGGCTCACGCCCCGCGTCCTCGACGTGCTGGAGACGTTCGCGGGTGCGGCGGAGGTCCGTCGTGACAAGCTTCAGGTAGTCGCGAAGCTTCTGTTCGTTCGACATGTGTCCTCTGGATCCTCTGGAGTTCCTCTGGTCCTCTGGGGTGCGTCGGCCTCGTCAGAGGGACGCGGTCCGGGTCTCGGGCGTGGGCGCCGCCTCGGGCGCGGTCCCGGCCTCGGCTCTCACGGTGTGCGGTGTCCTCACGACAGGCCGAGGTCCTTCTCGATCAGCCCGAACAGTTCGTCGTCGCTGGCGTTCTGGATGGCCTCGTCGGTGGCCGCGGCCGCCGTGGGGCGCCAGCGGGACAGCAGGCGTTCGAGGCGCGCGACGACGGCGCCGCGTTCGGCGTCGTCGACCTCCTCGACGGGCCGGGACCACAGCGCCTCCTCCAACGCGTCGAGCTGTTCGGCCGGGCTGGCCGTCGGCGTCGTCGTCGTGGCCGAGAGGGCCGCGGCCGACCCCGTTCCCGCGCCGGCCCGTGCCTCCGCTTCCGCCCGCGCCCGCGCTTCGGCGGCGAGTCGCTCGGCCATGTGGCGGGCGAGCGCGAGGGGCGTGGGGTGGTCGAAGAGGGAGGTGGAGGCGAGGTGGAGCCCGGTCACCTCGTTGAGGTGGTTGCGCAGGTCGACGGCCGCGAGGGAGTCGAAGCCGGCCTCGGTGAAGCCGCGACCCGGGTCGACGGCCTCGGGTCCGGCGTGACCGAGCGCGAGCGCCGCCTTGGCACGCACCAGCTCCAGCAGCACCTCCGTGGCGTCCGGGACCGACCGTCCGGCGAGACGCTCTCGCAGCCGCTCCGCCGCCACGCCCGCACCGACACCGGCGCCGGCGCCACCTCCCGCGCCGGCCCTGGAGCCGGGCCGGGCGAGGGCCTGCGCGACGCGTCGAGGAGTGCGGCGTTCGGGGACGAGGCCGCGCAGCAGCGGCGGCAACGGGGAGGACGTCGTGGCGTGCGCGGCGCGCAGGGAGGCGAGGTCGAGCCCGAACGGGACCAGCACGGGTTCGTGTGGCGCCCGGCACGCGGCGTCGAGGAGGGACAGTCCCGCCTCCGCCGTGAGGGCCCGCACGCCGAACCGACCGAGCCTGTCGCGGTGTGCCTCGGCCAGCCGTCCCGCCATGCCGTCGGCCCACGCGCCCCACACCAGGGACTGGGCCGGGAGGCCGGCGGCCGTGCGGTGCTGGGCGAGGGCGTCGAGGAAGGCGTTGGCGGCGGCGTAGTTGGCCTGGCCGGCGCCGCCGAGGAGGCCGGCGACCGAGGAGAAGAGCACGAACGCCGACAGGTCGTGGTGGCGCGTCAGCTCGTGCAGGTGCCAGGCGGCGTCGGCCTTCGGCCGCAGGACGGCGTCCAGCCGTCCGGGCGTGAGGGCCTCGACGACGCCGTCGTCGAGCAGGCCGGCGAGGTGCACCACCGCCGTGAGGGGGTGCTCGGGTGTGTCGGCCGCCGCGAGGGCGTCGCCGAGCTGGGAACGGTCGGCGACGTCGCAGGCCCGGAGTTCGACGGTGGCACCGTGGGCGGACAGCTCCGCCGTCAGCTCGGTGGCTCCCTCGGCCTCCGGGCCGCTGCGGCTGAGGAGGAGAAGGCGGCGCACGCCGTGCTCGGTGACGAGGTGGCGGGCGACGAGGTGTCCGAGCGCGCCGGTCGCTCCGGTGACGAGCACCGTGCCGTCGGTCCGCCACACCGGCTCCTGCGCCCGGGCGTCGGGGGCGGGGACCGGCGCCGGCGCCGGGGCGAGGCGGGGTGCGTGGACCCGGCCGGCGCGGAGGGCGGCGCGTGGCTCGCCGGAGGCGAGGGCCTGGGCGAGCAGCGTCGGGTCGGCCGGCGCCTGCTCGGCGTCGATGAGGACGAACCGGCCCGGGTGTTCGGCCTGCGCGGCGGCGACGAGCCCCCAGACCGGCGCGGCGGCCAGGTCGAGCAGGCCGTCGCCGTCACCCTCGCCCGCGCCGTCACCGTTGCCGTTGCCGTTGCTCCGGCCCGTCGAGACGGCGCCGCGCGTGAGGACGGCCAGGCGGGTGTCCGGGAGTTCGACCGCGAGCCAGGACTGGACGAGCTCCAACGCGCGGCGGGCGAGGTCGTGGGCCTCCTCGGCGACAGACTGGTGAACCGGCTGGTGAACGGGCTCGTGCGCGTCCGGGTGGGGCCGTGCGGCCTTCGCCGTCAGGGACACGAACACGACGTCGGGTGCGGGGGCACCGTCCACGATCGCCTTGGCGAGGTCGGCGGCGTCCCCGTAGCCGGGCAGGTCCGCCAGGCCGTCGAGCGGGTCGGCGGGCTGCCCGAGGCGGGCCCACCGCCCCACACCGGCGCCCTCGCCGCTCCCGGCGCCGGTCCCGACGTCGCTCCCGGCGGCGTCCGCCGGATCCAGCGGCCGCCACTCGACGCGGTACAGGCCCTCCCGACGCGTCGCGGTCGCCAGCTGCTCCGGCGACAGGCGACGGGTCACGAGCCGGCCGATCCTGGCCACGAGGGCGCCGCTGTCGTCCCGCATCGTCACGGAGGCGCCGCCGTCCGGATCCTCACCCGCGGCGGCCAGTTCGACGCGCAGCGCCGAGGCGCCGGTTCCGTGGCAGGTGACGTCGTGCCAGGCGAACGGCAGCCGACCGGTGGACTCGTCGAGGGTGTCGAGCCCGCCGGCGTGGAGCGCGGCGTCGAGCAGCGCGGGGTGGACGCCGTACCGCGTGGCCTCCTCCCGCTGTTCGTCGGGCAGGGCGACCTCGGCGAGGACGGTGTCACCGACGCGCCAGGCGGCCCGCAGTCCCTGGAACGCCGGGCCGAGGTCGAAGCCGCGTGCGGCGAACCGCTCGTAGAAGTCGGCGGCGGGGATGGCTTCCGCGCCCGGCGGCGGACACGCGTCGGCGGCGGGCGTCTCCCGCGGGCTCGGGCTCGGGCTCGGTGTGAGCACGCCGGTGGCGTGCCGGGTCCAGGGCGTGCCGGCGTCGCCCGCGGCCTCGCGTGAGTGGAGCGTCAGCGTGCGGCGTCCGGAGGCGTCCGCCTCGCCGACGCGGAGCTGCACCTGCGCGCCCTCGGGCGGCAGCGGCAGCGGCGCTTCGAGCGTGAGCTCCTCGATGCGGTCGCAGCCGACGTGGGATCCCGCCTGCCAGGCCATCTCGACGAATGCGGTGCCGGGCACGATCAGGGAACCGAGGATGACGTGGTCGGCCAGCCACGGCTGGGCCTCCGGGGAGAGCCGGCCCGTCAGCAGCAGCCCGTCGCCGTCGGCGAGCACGACGGCGTCCGGCAGCAGCGGGTGGGGGTCGGCGGTGCCGGAGACGCCCGGGTGGCCCGCCGGGGACGGGCTGCCGGGCGCGAGCCAGAAGCGCTGCCGCTGGAAGGGATAGGTCGGCAGGGGGACGGTTGGCGTGGCGCGGCGCCCGTGGAGCGCCGGACGGTCGGTGACGTGGCCGCGCACCGCCAGGCGGGCGACCGCCGACACCAGCGTCGTGGCCTCGTCCCGGCCGCCGCGCAGCGTGGGCACGGCCACGGCTCCCGCGTCCGCGGCCGTCCCGGCCGCCGTGGACGTTTCCGCCGCCGGTCCGGCCTCCGCGTCGGCGAGGCACTCGCGTGCCATGGCGGAGAGCACGGCGTCGGGCCCCAGCTCCAGGAAGGTGCGGACGCCCCGCTCGTGGAGGTGGGCGATGCCGTCGGCGAAGCGGACGGCCTGCCGGGCGTGGCGCACCCAGTACTCGGGGGCGCGGATGTCGTCCTCGGAGACGAGGGTGCCGGTCAGGTTCGAGACGATCGGGATGTGGGGGGCGCGGAACGACACGCCTTCGGCGACGGTGGCGAAGTCGGCGAGCATGCCGTCCATGTGAGGCGAGTGGAACGCGTGCGAGGTCCGCAACCGCCTCGTCCTCCGCCCCCGAACCCGCCAGAACTCCGCCACCTCCTCCACCGCGTCCACGTCACCCGACACCACCACAGCACGCGGCCCGTTCACCGCCGCCAACGCCACCCGCCCCCCACGCTCCGCCACCAAAGGCGCCACCTCATCCACCGACGCCTCCACCGCCACCATCGCCCCATCACCACGCTGCCCCTGCATCAACCGCCCACGCGCCACCACCAACGCCACCGCATCACCCAACGACAACACCCCCGCCACATGAGCAGCAGCCACCTCACCCACGGAATGACCGGCGAGCAGGTCCGGCGTGAGGCCCCAGCTCTCCAGCAGCCGGAACAGCGCCACCTCCAACGCGAACAACGCCGGCTGCGCGAACTCCGTCCGCTCCAACACCTCCGCCTCACCAGCCAACACCCCACCCAACGAACGCCCCAGACGCCCGTCCACCACCGCGCACACCTCGTCGAACGCCGCCCCGAACACCGGGAAGACAGAGCTCAACTCCGCGCCCATTCCCAGCCGCTGCGACCCCTGCCCCGTGAACAAAAACGCCACGGAACCGTCGCCGGCGGCCGTCCTGCCCTGGACCAGGGTGGGGGCGGGGTGGCCGTGGGCGAGGGCGTCGAGCGCGGTGCGCAGGGCCGTCCGGTCGCCGGCGTCGATCACGGCGCGGGCGGGCAGCGCGGCGCGGGCGGTGGCGAGGGAGTACGCCACGTCGGCGAGGGGCAGTTCGGGGTGCTCGTCGAGGAAGGCGCCCAGGCGCTGGGCCTGGGCCCGCAGGGCGGTCTCGTTCCTGCCGGAGAGCGGGAGGAGGTGGACGCCGGGAGACGGCTGCCGCGTCGCGGGGGCGACGCCGCCGCTGCTTTCACCACGGTCCTCGGTGTCGCCGCCGCTGACGTCGCTGCCGCCACCGTCGTCGGTGAGGGCCGCCTGTTCGATGACGACGTGGGCGTTGGTGCCGCTGATGCCGAAGGCGGAGACGCCGAAGCGGCGGGGCTGCCCGGCCACGCGCGGCTGCCACGGCCGCGCCTCGCTCAGCGGCCGGACGGCGCCCTCGTCCCAGTCGACGTGGGGGGTGGGGGCGTCGAGGTGGAGGCTGCGCGGGAGCGTCTCGTGGCGCATCGCCATGATCATCTTGATGATGCCGGCGACGCCGGCCGCGGCCTGGGTGTGCCCGATGTTCGACTTGACCGACCCCAGCCACAGCGGGTCGTCGTCGCCACGGCCCTGCCCGTAGGTCGCGATCAGGGCCTGTGCCTCGATGGGGTCGCCGAGGGTGGTGCCGGTGCCGTGGGCCTCGACCGCGTCCACGTCACGCGGCGACAGGCCGGCGTTGGCCAGGGCCGCGGTGATGCAGCGCTGCTGGGAGGGCCCGTTCGGCGCCGTCAGACCGTTCGACGCACCGTCCTGGTTGACCGCGCTGCCGCGCACCACCGCGAGGACGTCGTGTCCGTTGCGCCGCGCGTCCGACAGCCGCTCCAGCAGGAGCAGCCCGGCGCCCTCGCCCCAGCCGGTGCCGTCGGCGGCGGCAGCGAACGGCTTGCACCGGCCGTCGGCGGCCAGGCCGCGCTGGCGGCTGAACTCCACGAAGATGTCGGGGGTCGACATCACGGTGACGGCGCCCGCGAGCGCCAGGTCGCACTCGCCCTGCCGCAGCGCCTGGGCGGCGAGGTGGAGGGCGACGAGGGCGGAGGAGCAGGCCGTGTCGACGGTGAGGGCCGGGCCTTCGAGGCCGAAGGCGTAGGAGATGCGGCCGGACAGGACGCTCGCCGCGGCTCCCGTGCTGCGGTACCCCTCGCTGCCGGGGGCGGCGTGGGCGTCGGAGAGCGTGCCGGAGGGCGCGTCGGACACGCCGTCGGGTGCCGAGGCGGCGGAGGCCAGGAGCGCCGGATAGTCCTGCCCGTTGGTGCCGGCGTAGACGCCGGTGGCGCTGCCGCGCAGCGTGGTCGGGTCGATCCCGGCGCGTTCGAACAGCTCCCAGGACAGCTCCAGCATCAGCCGCTGCTGCGGGTCCATCGCCAGCGCCTCGCGCGGCGAGATCCCGAAGAAGTCGGCGTCGAAGTCGGCCGCGGCGTCGAGGAACGCGCCCTCCCGCACGTAGGAGGTGCCGGGGGTGTCCGGGTCCGGGTCGAAGAAGCCCTCCAGCCGCCAGCCGCGGTCCAGCGGGAAGGCGGTCATGGTGTCGGTGCCGGCGGCGACGAGGTCCCACAGCTCCTGTGGGCTGCGCGCGCCGCCGGGGAAACGGCAGCTCATCGCGACGATGACGACGGGGTCGTCCTCGCCGCCGGTGCGCTCGGCGAGGTCCGCGTGGCCCGCGAGGCGGGCGGGTTCGGCGTGGTCGCCGTGGCCGGCGGGTTCGGCGAGTTCGGGCAGCAGCCGCGCCCGGATGTAGCCGGCGAGTGCGGCGGGCGTCGGGTAGTCGTAGACGGCGGTCGCCGGGAGGCGCAGGCCGGTGGCGCCGTTGAGGCGGTTGCGTATCTCGACGCCGGTCAGCGAGTCGAAGCCGAGGGCCTTGAACGCGCGGCCGGCCTCGACGGCTTCCGCGCCCGCGTGGCCGAGGACGGCGGCGACGTGGGCCCGCACCAGGTCCAGCAGGATGCGGTCCCGTTCCGGCGCGGTGGCCTCGGCGAGGCGGTCGCGCAGGGCGCCGCCGCCCGGCTCCGCGCTCTCGCGGCGTGCGGTGGCGGCCCGGATCTGGCGGACCTCGGGAATGTCGTGGAGCAGCGGTCGGGTGCGGGAGGCGGTGAACGCCAGGAAGAAGCGCTCCCAGTCGATCTCGACGACCGACACGCACGGCTCGCCCGCGTCGACGGCCTGTTGGAGGGCGGCGAGCGCCCGCTCGGGCGCCATCTCGGGAAGGCCGTGGCGGCGCAGCAGGTCGGCGACGTCCTCCTGGGCGGCCATGCCGCCGTCGGCCCAGGCACCCCACGCGACGGAGGTGGCGACGAGACCGTCGGCGTGGCGGGTCTCGGCGAGCGCGTCGAGGAAGGCGTTGCCCGGGGCGTAGTTCCCCTGTCCGGGGACTCCGAGGGTGCCGGCGATGGAGGAGAACAGGACGAAGGCGTCGAGGTCGAGGTGGCGGGTGAGCTCGTGGAGGGTGAGCGCCGCGGTGACCTTGGGGGGCAGCGCCCGGTTCATCTGCTCGGGCCGGAGGGTGTCCACGACGGCGTCGTCGAGGACGGCGGCCGTGTGGACGACGGCGGTCAGCGGGTGCTCGTCCGGGATCTCGTCGAGGAGGCTGGCCACCGCCTCGCGGTCGGCGACGTCGCAGGCGGCGATGGTGACCTCGACGCCCAGCTGGCCGAGCTCGGCCCGCAGCGTCGCCGCTCCGGGCGCCTCGGGTCCACGGCGGCTGGTGAGGAGGAGGTGGGCGGCGCCGTTGCGGGCGAGCCAGCGGGCGACGTGGGCGCCGAGGGCGCCGGTGCCGCCGGTGATGAGGACGGTGCCGCGGGGCTGCCAGCGGGGCGTTGACCGGGCGGGGGTCGTAGCGCGCGCCAGCCGGCGGACGAAGACACCGGAGGGGCGGAGCGCGAGCTGGTCCTCGGGCGCGTCGGCGGGTTTGGCGTCCGCGCCGCGCACGCCGGCGAGCGCGCTGGCCAGCCGGAGCCGCGCGGCCTCGTCGAGGGGGGTGACCGGCAGGTCGAGCAGGCCGCCCCACCGGTCGGCGTGTTCGAGGGCCACGACGCGGCCCAGGCCCCAGATCAGGGACTGGGTGGTGCTTCCCGGGCGTTCGGAGCGGTCGACGGACACCGCGCCGCGGGTCGCGAGCCACAGCGGCGCCCCGACGGCGGCGTCGCCGACGTCGCCGAGGGCCTGGACGAGGGCGACGGTGGCGGCCAGGCCGCCGGGCACCGCGGGGTGGGCCGGCAGGTGGGCCTCGTGCAGGCCGAGCAGCGACAGGACGCCGGCCGGGTGGGTGCCCTCGGGCAGGGTGCCGATGGCCGCGCGCAGGCGGGCGGCCAGGTCCTCGCGGTCGGCGTCCACGGGAGCGGTGACCGGTACGGCGTGGGCGCCGTGCTCGGTCAGGGCCCGCGTGACGGCGAGCGCAGGCTCGTCCGCCACCTGTTCCTGCGGCAGGACGACCAGCCAGTGCCCGGTGAGGAGTGACTGGCCCTCGGCGCGGGCGGGGCGGGCGGGGGTGGGGATCCAGCCGACGCGGTAGCGCCAGGAGTCGAGTTCGGAGCGGTCGCGTGGCGGGGTGGCGGGCTCCAGCCAGTAGCGCTGCCGTTGGAACGGGTAGGTGGGCAGCGGGACGGGGACGGGCCGTCCGGCGGCGGCCTCGTCGCCGGAGCCGGAGCGAGAGCCATGCCCGGTGCCGGTAGCTGTCGTCCCGGCCGTCGCCGTCGGGGTCCAGACGACGGGCGCGCCGTTCACGTAGGCCGTGGCCAGGGCCAGCCGGAACCGTTCGAGTCCGCCCTCACCCCTGCGGAGGGTGTCCACGATGGCGGCCTGCCGCCCCTCGACGCGGTCGGCGGACTCGGCCGTTCCCGCCGTGAGCACCGGGTGCGGGCTGACCTCGACGAAGATCGTGTCGGCACCCGCCAGGAGCCGTTCGACGGCCTCCCCGAAGCGGACCGTCTGCCGCAGGTTGCGGTACCAGTAGCCGGCGTCCAGCTCGGGACCTTCGAGGATCTCCCCGGTCACGGTGGAGTGGAACGGCACGGTGGCCCGGCCGGGCCGGACGCCGTCGAGCGCGGCCAGGATCTCGTCGCGTATCGCCTCGACCTGCGGGGAGTGGGAGGCGTAGTCGACGGGGATGCGGCGCGCGCGCACCTCCCGCGCCTCGCACGCGGCCAGCAGCTCGGTGAGGCTGTCGGGGTCGCCGGAGACGACGACCGCGCCGGGGCCGTTGACCGTGGCCACCGCGAGGCGTCCGTCCCAGTGGGCGGCCAACCACTCCCGCACCTCGGCCTCGGGGGCCGCGACCGACACCATGCCGCCGCGCCCGGAGAGCGCGCGCAGCGCCTGGCTGCGCAGCGCCACGATCCTGGCGGCGTCCTGGAGCGACAGCGCCCCGGCGACGCAGGCCGCGGCGATCTCCCCCTGCGAGTGGCCGACGACGGCGGACGGCTCCACGCCATGGGCACGCCACAGCTCCGCCAGCGACAGCATGACGGCGAAGAGGGCGGGCTGCACGACGTCGACGCGCTCCAGCAGCGGCGCGCCCGGCTCGGCGAGCACCTCGGTGAGGGACCAGTCGACGTACGGCGCCAGGGCGTCGGCGCAGGCGCGGAGTCGGGCGGCGAAGACGGGCGAACGCTCGGCGAGGTCGAGCGCCATGCCCGCCCACTGCGAGCCCTGCCCGGGGAAGACGAAGACGACCCTGGGGCCGGGCAGCGCCGTGCCGCGGACGACCGTCGCGTCCGTGTCGGTGGCGGCGTCGTGGTCGGCGAGGGCGTCGAGACCGGCGGGCCCGGCGAGGAGGACGGCGCGGTGCTCGAACGTGCTCCTGGTCGTCGCGAGGGCGTGGGCGACGTCGGCGGGCCGCAGCTCGGGGTGGGCGCCGAGGTGGTCGCGCAGGCGGGCGGCCTGGGCGCGCAGCGCGTTGTCCGACCTGGCGGTCAGGAGCCAGGGAAGTGACGGCGACGGCTCGGACCCCGCTTCGGCTTCGGGGACGAGGTCGGGGGTGGGTTGTTCGAGGACGACGTGGGCGTTGGTGCCGCTGATGCCGAACGACGACACACCCGCCCGCCGCGGCCGGCCCTCCACCTCCGGCCACGCCACCGCCTCCGTGGCCAGCCGCACCTCGCCCGCCGACCAGTCGACGTGCGAGGACGGCGCGTCCACGTGCAGGGTGCCCGGCACGACGCCGTGGCGCATGGCCTGCACCATCTTGATCACACCGGCCACGCCCGACGCGGCCTGCGTGTGACCGATGTTCGACTTCACCGACCCCAACCACAACGGCCGGTCTTCCGGTCGGCCCTGGCCGTAGGTCGCCAGCAGCGCCTGCGCCTCGATGGGGTCGCCGAGGGTCGTTCCGGTGCCGTGCGCCTCCACCGCGTCCACGTCCGCCGTCGACAGGCCCGCACTCGCCAACGCCTGCCGGATCACCCGCTGCTGCGACGGCCCGTTCGGCGCCGTCAGGCCGTTCGACGCGCCGTCCTGGTTCGTCGCCGAACCCCGCACCACCGCCAGCACCCGGTGCCCGTTGCGCCGCGCGTCCGACAACCGCTCCACCACCAGGACGCCGACACCCTCACCCCACCCGGTGCCGTCCGCCGCCTCCGCGAACGGCTTGCACCGGCCATCCGCCGCCAACCCCCGCTGCCGGCTGAACTCCACGAAGGTGTGGGGGGTGGCCATGACCGTGACGCCGCCGGCCAGCGCCATCGAGCACTCACCCTGCCGCACCGCCTGCACCGCCAGGTGCAACGCCACCAACGACGACGAACACGCCGTGTCCACCGTCACCGCAGGCCCCTCGAGGCCGAGCGTGTAGGCGATGCGGCCGGAGACCACGCTGCCGGTGCTGCCCGTGAGCAGGTGGCCCTCGAAGCCCTCGGGCGCGGTCGACAGGCGGGCGGCGTAGTCGTGGTACATCAGGCCGGCGAAGACGCCGACGGCCTCGCCCCGCAGGCTGTGCGGATCGATCCCGGCGTGCTCCACCGCCTCCCACGACGCCTCCAACAGCAGCCGCTGCTGCGGATCCATCGCCAACGCCTCACGCGGCGAGATCCCGAAGAACTCCGCGTCGAACTCAGCCGCCCCGTGCAGGAACCCACCCTCGCGGGTGTAGGAGGTCCCCACCCGTTCGGGGTCGGGGTCGTAGAGCGACGCCAGGTCCCAACCGCGGTCGGTCGGGAACGGCGACACCGCGTCGACCCCGTCCACCACCAACCGCCACAGCTCGTCCGGCGACGACACCCCACCCGGATACCGACACGCCATCCCCACGATCACCACCGGATCGTCCGCGACGGCCTGGCTCTGGCCGGCGGCGCCCGGCACGGCGGCGGCCCGCTCCGGCGGGTTCGCGGCCCCGTCGCCGTCCGGCACCAGCTGGGAGAGCAGGAATCCCGCGAGGGCCTCGGGGGTCGGGTAGTCGAAGACGGCCGTGGCCGGCAGCCGCAGCCCACTCGCCGCGTTGAGCCGGTTCCGCAGCTCCAGCCCGAGCAGCGAGTCGAAGCCGATGTCGCGGAACGAACGCCGCGCGTCGACGGCCGCGTCGGAGGCGTGGCCCAGGGCGTTCGCCGCGTGGGACCGGACGAACTCGACCAGCAGCTCCCGCCGCCCGTCCATGGACAGCGGCGCCAGTCGGCGCGCCAACTCGCCGCGGTCGTCCGCGGGCGAAGCGGTGAGGCGACGGCGCGCGACGGACGAGGGCCCACCCGCTCCGCCGCCCAGGCTCGCGCGCCGGGCGAGGCCGCGCAGCAGCGGCGGGATCTCGGCCGCCGCCGCAGAGTGCACGAGCGCGTCGACGTCGAGCGCCGCCGCCACGGCCACCGCCTCGCCGGAGCCGCACCCCGCGTCGAACAGGGCGAGCCCGCGCTCCGTGTCGAGCGGGGCGACGCCGCCCCTGCTCATCCGCAACCGGTCGGCCTCGCTCATGCCTCCGGTCATGCCGCTGCTCTCGGCCCACAGCCCCCACGCCAGGGACACCGCGGGCAGGCCCTGGGCACGGCGGTGGTGGGCCAGGGCGTCGAGGAAGGCGTTGGCGGCGGCGTAGTTGGCCTGGCCGGCGCCGCCGAGGGTGCCGATGACGGAGGAGAAGAGCACGAACGCCGACAGCCCGTGGTCGCGGGTCAGCTCGTGCAGGTGCCAGGCCGCGTCGGCCTTGGGCCGGAGGACGCCCGCGAGCCGCTCGGGCGTCAGCGAGCCGAGCACCCCGTCGTCCAGGGTGCCCGCCGTGTGCACGACGGCGGCCAGGCGGCGGCCCTCGACCAGGCGGGCGAGCTGCGCCCTGTCGGAGACGTCGCACGCCACCTGGTGGACGCGGGCGCCGGACGCGCCGAGCTCGGCGGCGAACTCCTCCGCCCCGGGGGCCTCGGGCCCACGGCGCGAGGCCAGCAGCAGGTCACGGACGCCGTGCTCGTCGACGAGGTGTCGGGCGACGCGGCGGGCCAGGGTCCCGGAGCCGCCGGTGATCAGGACGGTGCCCCCGGCGGCGAACGGCGGGTCCTCGCCCGTCGTCTCGGCGGGTGTGGGCACGACCTCCACGCGCGGCACGAGGACGGTCCCGGACCGGACGGCCAGCTGCGGCTCGGTGGCGCTGGCGGCGACGGCGGAGAGGAGCGCGGCACGCGACGCCCCAGCGCCGCGCGGGTCGAGGTCGAGGTCGAGGTCGCCGACGGGGTCGCCGTGCGGGTCGCCGTCCACGTCGATCAGCGCGAGGCGTCCCGGGTTCTCGGTCTGCGCGGTGCGCAGCAACCCCCACACCGCAGCCGCGGGCAGGTCGGTGACGTCGTCGCCGCCGCCCGCGGCGACCGCGCCGCGCGTGACCGCGACCAGCCGCCGTTCGTCGTGCGCCGGATCGGCCAACCACTCCTGAACCGTCGCCAGGGCGCGGGTGGCCAGGGAGTGCAGGGCAGCCGGCAGGTCGTCGCCCGCGGGAAGCGCCGCGCCGGAACCGGAGAACTCCACCACGTCCACCGACGCGTCCGGAGGCGTGCCCTCTCTCTGCTCGTCCGCCTCGTTCGCCTCGTCGGGAACGAACGGCGTCCACACCACGCGGAACAGCCCACCGTCCCGGCTGTCGGGCTCGCGGAGCTGTCCCGCGGAGACGGGCCGGAAGCGCAGCGACTCAGCACTGACAACCGGCGTTCCGGTCGCGGCGTCGAAGGCCGCGAGCGACACACCCTGACCGTGGCGGCGTCGGAGATGGACACGGAGGGCGGTGGCGCCCGAGGCGTGGAGAGTGACGTTCTGCCAGGCGAACGGAAGCAGGCAGGTGAGGCGCTCGCCGACGAGGATGTCCTCGCCGAGAGCGTGGAGGGCGGCGTCCAGCAGGGCGGGATGCAGGGCGAAGCCCGTGTCCTCGCTTTCCGGGCCCGGAGCTGGAGCGGCCTCGTCCGGCAGAACGACCTCCGCGAACCAGTCGTCGCCGTGTCGCCAGACGCGCCGCAGCCCGCGGAACGCGGGGCCGTAGCCGAAGCCACCGTCGGCCAGGTGCTCGTAGAGCGCCGCGACACCTAGTTCCTCGGCGTTGGGCACCGGCGGCCAGGAGGCAGGGGCCGGCGTCTCCGGCGAGGGATGGACGGCGAGGGTCCCGGTCGCGTTCCGCAGCCAGTCCTGATCGGCCTGGCGCGAGTGCACGGTGAGGGCGCGTCGGCCGTCGTCGTCCGGTGCGCCCACGACCACCTGGAGCCGCACCTCGCCGACCTCGGGCACCACCAACGGCGCCTCCAGCGTCAGCTCCTCGACGCGCCCACAGCCGACCCGGTCACCCGCGTGCACCGCGAGCTCCAGCAGCGCCGTGCCCGGCACCAGCACCACGCCGCCCACGGCGTGATCCACCACCCACGGAACCGACCGCGACGACACGCTCCCGGTGAACAAGTGGCCGCCGCTGTCCACCAACTCCACGCCAGCACCGACCAACGGATGACCCGTCTCACCCAACCCCAGGGCATCAGGGCTACTTGTCGACACATCGCCAACCAACCAGAACCGCTGGCGTTGGAAGGGGTAGGTCGGTATGTCGACCTGGCGGCCGGTTGGCAGGACCTTGGCCCACTCGACGGGTACGCCGTTGACCCAGGCCTCACCCAACGAGGCGAGGAACCGCTCCCAGCCGCCCTCACCCCGCCGCAACGTCCCGACGGCGACGGCGTCCTCGATCCCCACCGCGAGAACCGGATGGGCACTCACCTCGATCACCACACCGGAGCCGTCCCCCACCACCGCCTCAAGCGCCCGATCAAACCGCACCGGGCGCCGCAGGTTCTCGAACCAGTACCCCGCGCCCAACTCGGAGGTGTCCAGCGGCCCACCCGTCAGCGTCGAGTAGAACGGCACCCGACCCGACACCGGCGCCACCGACGAAAGGTCTGAGAGGATCCGGTCCCGCAGCTCCTCCACCTGCGAGGAATGGGACGCGTAGTCCACAGGGATGCGGCGTGCCCGTACCCCGTCGTACTCACAGGCCGCCACCAACTCGTCCAACGCCGCCGGCTCACCCGACACCACCGTCGCCCGCGGACCATTCACCGCCGCCACCGACAACCGACCCGGCCACCCCCCGATGCGTGTCTCCACCGCATCGACCGGCTCGTTCACCGACACCATCCCCCCACGACCCGCAAGCGCCGCCCGGATCGCCTGGCTGCGCAACGCCACCACCCGCGCCCCATCCGACAACGACAACCCACCCGCCACCACCGCCGCCGCAATCTCCCCCTGCGAATGACCCACCACCGCCGCCGGCTCCACCCCGGCCGAGCGCCACAACCCCGCCAACGACACCATCACCGCCCACAACACCGGCTGCACCACATCCACCCGCCCCAACCACCCCTCCTCCTCCGACTCCAACACCTCAACCAACGACCACTCCACAAACGCAGACAACGCCTCCTCACACGCCCCGATCCACTCCGCGAACACCGGCGACACACCCAACAACTCCCGCCCCATCCCCACCCACTGCGACCCCTGACCCGGAAACACAAACACCGGACGATCCCCACCCACCGCAACCCGGCCCCGCACCACATCCCCACCCACCACCACAGCGCGGTGCGTCAGTTCCGCCCGACCCGTCGCCAACGACCACCCCACATCCACCAACCCCTCCCCCACACCAACCACCCACTCCACCAACGCGTCCAAACCACCCTCATCCGCAGCCGACACCACCAACGGCACCACACCGCCAGGAGCCTCACTCCCCCCCTCAACGGGAGCCGACCGCTCGCCCTCCTCAATCACCACATGCGCGTTCGTCCCGCTGACTCCGAAGGACGACACGGCAGCTCGCCGTGGCCGTTCGACCTCCGGCCACCGCTGCTCCTCGGTCAGGAGGCGGACGTCCCCAGCCGTCCAGTCCACATGCGACGACGGCTCATCCACGTGCAGCGTCCGCGGCAACACCCCACGCCGCATCGCCTCCACCATCTTGATGACGCCACCCACACCCGCAGCCGCCTGCGCATGCCCAATGTTCGACTTCAACGACCCCAACCACAACGGCCGACCCTCCACCCGACCCTGCCCATACGTCGCCAACAACGCCTGCGCCTCGATCGGATCACCCAACGTCGTCCCCGTACCATGCGCCTCCACCGCGTCCACGTCGGAGCTGGTCAGGTTCGCGCTCGCCAACGCGGCCCGGATGACGCGTTGCTGCGCGAGTCCGCTCGGGGCGGTCAGGCCGTTGCTGGCGCCGTCCTGGTTGATCGCGCTGCCGCGCACGACCGCGAGCACCCGATGCCCGTTGCGCCGCGCGTCCGACAGCCGCTCCACCAACAGCAGACCCACACCCTCGGCCCACGCCGTACCGTCCGCCGCCTCCGCGAACGGCTTACACCGACCATCCGCCGCCAACCCCCGCTGCCGACTGAACTCGGTGAACATGCCGGGGGACGCCATGACGGTGGCGCCGCCGGCCAGGGCCAGGTCGCACTCGCCCTGCCGCAGGGCCTGCACCGCCAGATGCAACGCCACCAACGACGACGAACACGCCGTGTCCACCGTCACCGCAGGACCCTCAAGACCGAACGAGTACGCGACGCGGCCAGACGCGACGCTCGGGGTGGTGCCCGTCAGGCGGTGGCCGCCCAGGGTGTCGTCAGCCTCGTGCAGGCGTGGCCCGTAGTCCTGTGCCGTGACGCCGGCGAAGACGCCGGTTCGGCTGCCGCGCACCGACAGCGGGTCGATCCCGGCCCGTTCGAACGCCTCCCACGACGTCTCCAGCAGCAGCCGCTGCTGCGGGTCCATGCCGAGTGCCTCGCGCGGCGAGATCCCGAACAGCCCCGCGTCGAAGTCACCGGCACCGTCGAGGAAACCGCCCTCCCGCACATACGACGTCCCGGGACGCTCCGCATCCGGGTCCGGATCGAACAACGACCCGACATCCCACCCACGATCCGTCGGAAACGCCGAGATCGCGTCACCACCCTCCACCACCAACCGCCACAACTCCTCCGGCGAGGACACCCCACCCGGATACCGACACGCCATCCCCACGATCGCGACCGGCTCGTCCAGCCTCGCGCCCGCGACAGCCGGGGAGGCGTCGCCACCCGCCGTGTCCTCCGGCCCGTGTGCCAGGTAGGCGGCGAGGGCGGCGGGAGTCGGGTGGTCGAAGAGGATCGTGCTGGGCAGCGGGAGTTCGGTGGTGTCCCGCAGGCGGTCGCGGAGTTCGACCGCCATGAAGGAGTCGAAGCCCAGGTCGCGGAAGGTGACGCCGGTCCGCACCGCGTCGGACGAGGGGAATCCCAGGACCGACGCCGTCTCCTCGACGACGCGCCGGAGCGTGTCCCGCTCGTCGCCCCTGACGCGCTCGCCGCGGCGGTGATCGCCGTCGTCATCGGGCGACGGGCTCGGCGCGGGCGCCGTGTCCGCCGGCTCCGGCGCCGGCACGCTTCCGTCCCGCTCGCCGTCGGCGGTCCGGAAGGCGGGCACCTCCGCCAGCCAGTGGCGCTCGCGCTGGAAGGCGTAGGTGGGCAGCGGCACCCGGCGGGCGGCCGCGACCTCGCCGCCCTCGCCTTCGCTCTCGCGACCCTCGGCCTGGGCGACGAATGGGAAGGCACCCCAGTCGACGTGGTGTCCCCGCGTGTGGAGGCGGGCGACGGCGGTGACCGCCGTCTGCGGCTCGGGCCGGTCGTGTCGCAGCAGCGGCACGCACACCGCTCGGGCGTCGGCGGGCAGGCACTCACGGCCCATCGGCGACAGGACGGCGGCGGGGCCGAGTTCGAGGAAGCTGCCCGTGCCCCGTTCGGCGTGCGCGTGGGCCACTCCCTCGGCGAAACGGACGGGCAGACGTGCCTGTCGCACCCAGTACTCGGGGGTGCGGATCTCGTCGGCGTCGGCGGGGCGGCCGGTGACGTTGGAGATGACGGTGAGCCGGGGGCTGTGGAAGCTCAGCCCGGCCGCGACGTCGCCGAAGGCGGCGAGCATGTCGTCGAGGTGGTGGGAGTGGAAGGCGTGGGAGGTGCGCAGTCGCTTGGTCTTGCGGCCCTGACGCGCCCAGTGGTCGGCGAGTTCCGCGACGGCGTCGGCGTCGCCGGAGACCACGACGGCGTGGGGTCCGTTCACCGCCGCCAGGTCGACCCGGCCGGCGTGGGCGGCCAGGTGGGGCTGGATCTCGTCCTCGGAGGTCTGGAGGGCGGCCATGGCGCCGTCGCCGCGCATCGCCTGCATGAGGCGACCGCGCGCGGTGACGAGTGCCGCGGCGTCGTCGAGCGTTAAGACGTCGGCGGCGTGGGCGGCGGCGATCTCGCCGACGGAGTGACCGAGGAGCGCGTCGGGGAGGAGACCCCACGAGGTGACCAGACGGAACAGGCCGGTCTCCAGCGCGAAGAGCGCGGGCTGGGCGTAGCGGGTCTGGTCCAGCAGTTCGGGGCGCTCGGCGATCACGTGCTGGACGGGGAGGTCCAGCCAGCGGTCCACGGCGGCGCACGCCTCGTCGAAGGCGGCGCGGAACGCGGGGAACGCCTCGCGCAGCGCCAGGCCCATGCCGGGGCGCTGGCTGCCCTGCCCGGTGAGGAGCAGGGTCAGGCCGCCGGGCCCGGCGGGGTCGGGTGTGCCGGTGACGAGGCCGGCCGTGGAGCGGCCGGTGGCCAGGGCCTCCACCGCGCGCAGCAGCTCGTCGCGGTCGTCGTCGTGTCCGCCTCCCGTGGTGACGAGCGCCGCCCGGTGGGGGTGGTGGGTGCGGGCCGTGGCCAGGGTGTGGGCCACGTCGGCGATGCCGAGCTCGGGGTGGGTGGCGAGGTGGTGGCCCAGGCGGGCGGCCTGCTCGCGCAGGGCCGGTTCGGTGGCGCCCGACAGCAGCAGGGGCGTGGCGGCGGGGGACGCCGGGCGGGCGGGCGTCGCGCCGTCGGGTGCGGTGTGCCAGCCGGCGACCACGACGTGGCAGTTGGTGCCGCCCATGCCGAAGGAGCTGACGCCGGCCAGCGGGGGCGTGGCGGCACCGTCGGCGTGGTGGGGGGTGTCGTCGAGCGCCGTGCGTTCGGTGACGACGCGGAGGTTGAGCGCCTGGAGGGGGATCGCGGGGTTC
Organism: Streptomyces sp. 4N509B; assembly: GCF_052245655.1. Lineage (NCBI taxonomy): Bacteria > Bacillati > Actinomycetota > Actinomycetes > Kitasatosporales > Streptomycetaceae > Streptomyces > Streptomyces sp. 4N509B. The sequence goes on along the minus strand of NZ_JBQQBZ010000011.1, from coordinate 161,915 downwards.
GGCGTGCTGAAGTTGAGGCTGGGGGGCAGCTCGCGGTGGCGGAGCGCCAGCAGGACCTTGAGGAGGCCGGCGATGCCGGCGGCGCCTTCGAGGTGGCCGATGTTGGTCTTCACCGATCCGACGGCGAGCGCGGCGCCCGTGGGGCGCCGGGTGCCGAGGGCGGCGCCGAGGGCGGCGGCCTCGATGGGGTCGCCGAGGCGGGTGCCGGTGCCGTGGAGTTCGACGTAGGCGACGTCGCCCGGTTCGACGCCGGCCTGACGGTGGGCCCGCAGGATGCAGGCTTCCTGTGCCTGGCGGCGGGGCACGGTGAGGCCGTCGCCGCCGCCGTCGTTGTTGACGGCGCTGCCGCGGATGACGCCGTGGACGGTGTCGCCGTCGGCGAGGGCCGCGGCCAGCGGTTTGAGGACGACGAGGCCGCCGCCCTCGCCCCGCACGTATCCGTTGGCGCGGGCGTCGAAGGTGTAGCAGCGGCCGTCGGGCGAGAGGGCGCCGAACGCCTGGACGCCGAGGGCGTTCTCCTCGGCGAGGTTCAGGTGGACCCCGCCGGCGAGGGCGAGGGTCGACTCGCCGCTGCGCAGGCTCTGGCAGGCCTGGTGGACGGCGACCAGCGAGGACGACTGGCCGGAGTCGACGGTCATGCTGGGGCCGTTGAGGCCGAGGGCGTAGGAGAGGCGGTTGGCGACCATGCCGCGGTGGAGGCCGGTCAGGGTGTGGTGGGTGACGGCGGCGGTGCCGCGCCTGTGGTGGAGCGTGGCGTAGTCGTCGGCGACGGCTCCGACGAAGACGCCGACGCTGGCGGTGCCGTCGTGGCTGGCCTCGCGCAGGTGTCCGGGGACGATGCCGGCGTCCTCCAGCGCCTCCCAGCCGAGTTCGAGGACGAGCCGCTGCTGGGGGTCGAGCGCGGCGGCCTCGCGTGGCGAGATGCCGAAGAACGCGGCGTCGAAGCGGTCGATGGCGTCGAGGTAGCCACCGGCGCCGAGTCCGGGGCGGTCGGCGGGCGCCTGGGTGATGGCGCTGCGGCCGCCCCAGAGCAACTCCCAGAAGGCGCCCGGGTTCTGAGCCTGTGGCAGGCGGCAGGCGAGCCCGACGACGGCGATCGCCTCTGCTGGTGGAGTGGGTGGAGTCGGCGAAGGAAGCGGGCGCGACGAAGCGCCGCCCGACGGTGAGATCACGCATTGCCCCCGTTGATCACACGGTCTTACTGCTTGGTCTTCTGATCATCCTAGGTGTGTCGCATGAGACCGACGGTAATTAAGATTGTGATTGGGCTCACAGGAGCGTGGGGTTTGCCGGGTGGCCGCTCCCGCGCGGGTCCGGCCCGTGGGGCGGGGCCGGGAGGGTTTCGTGGACCGCGTCCCGCGGCGTGTTCATGGCGACGCCCCCGGCGGGCCGCCGGGGCACGTCGCGCGCGGACCCCGTGGCGGTGGGGCGGCGCAGGACGAGGACGGTCAGCAGGGTCGCGGCCACCAGCAGCACGGCGCCGATGCCGAAGGCGAGGTGGAAGCCGCCGGTCAGGGCGGTGGCGACGGGCTCGCCGTCGGCGGCCAGGTCGGCGGTGCGGGTGGCGGCCAGGGTGGACAGGGCGGCGACGCCGAGGGCGGCGCCCAGTTGCTGGGTCGTGTTGAACAGGCCCGAGGCCACGCCGGCGTCCGACGGGCGGACGCCCGCCATGCCGATGCCGGTGAGCGCGGGCATGGCCAGTCCGAAGCCGCTCGTCAGGAGCATCACGGGCAGCAGGTCGACGACGTAGGAGCCGCCCGCCGGGAGACGGACGAGCAGCAGGCGCGCCGCCAGAAGGAGCGTCAGTCCGGCGAGCAGGACGGCCCGTTCGCCGAAGCGGCCGATCAGTCGGGCGGACAGGGCGAGGGAGGTCCCTCCGATGGCGATCGCGGCCGGGAGCATGGCGAGGCCGGTGGCGGTGGCGTCGTAGCCGAGGACGTTCTGGAGGTGGAGCGCGATGAGCACCTGGAAGCTGAACATGGCCGCGAGCATCAGCACCTGGACGAGGTTCGCGCCCCAGATGTTGCGGGAGCGAAGAAGCCGCAGGGGCAGCAGGGGGGTCGCGGCGGTGGCCTCGCGTGCGAGGAAGGCCGCGAGCAGGACGGCGGCGAGCGCCGCCAGGCCCAGCGTGCGCGGGGAGGCCCAGCCGTGGTGTTCGGTCTGGACGATGGTGTAGACGGCGAGCATGGCGCCGCTGGTGACGAGGACCGCGCCGGGCAGGTCCGCGCCGCCGCCGAGGCCGGTGCCACGGTCCGCGGGCAGGGCGCGTGCGGCCAGGGTGAGGGCGGCGAGGCCGATCGGCAGGTTGATGAGGAAGATCCACTCCCAGCTCAGCGCGTCGGTGAGCACGCCGCCGAGGACCTGACCGATCGAGGCCCCGGTCGCTCCGGTGAACGCGAACGCGGCGAGCGCGCGGGCCCGTTCGGCGGGCTCGGGGAAGAGCGTGACGATCATCCCGAGGCTGACCGCGGAGGCCAGGGCGCCGCCGACGCCCTGGAGGAACCGGGCGGCGACGAGGACTTCGGGGCCGGTGGCCAGGCCGCACAGGACGGAGGCGGCGGTGAAGACCGCGAGCCCGGCGAGGAACACGCGCCGGTGGCCGAGGAGGTCGCCGAGTCTGCCGGCGAGGAGCAGGAGTCCGCCGAAGGAGAGCAGGTAGGCGTTCACGGTCCAGCTGAGCCCGGAGGGGCTGAAGCCGAGGTCCTGCTGGATGGCGGGGAGCGCGACGGTGACGATGCTGCCGTCGAGGATGATCATCAGCGTCCCGGCGCAGAGGACGGCCAGGGCGAGGGCTCGCGAGCGCACCGACGGGGAGGCGGGGGAAGTGGGGGCCGCGGATGGCGACATGGGGTCTCTCCTGTTCGGGAGGGCAACAGGAGAGACAGTAGCAGATAGTTTTGTTGTAGACGATCTTCTGTGGATCTAACTCTTGCGTTCACGCGAACGACGCGCCGCGGCCGCGCCCTCGGCCGGCGTGGCCAGATGCCCCCCGACCAGCCGCTCCAGCGCGCGCACCAGCACCTTCCGCTCGGAGCTCGGCAGCGCCTCGAGCGCCGCCGCGTGCACGCCGTCCACGATCCGCTGGCTCCGCTCGGCGATCCGGGCGCCCTTCTCGGTGACCGCGATGATCCGCGCCCGGCGGTCGGTGCGGGAGGGGCGGCGCTCGGCCAGCCCTTCCTTCTCCAGCGCGTCCACCGTCACGACCATCGTCGTCTTGTCCATGTCGCCGATCTCCGCGAGCTGGATCTGGGTGCGCTCCTCCTCCAGGGCGTGGACGAGCACACAGTGCATGCGCGGCGTGAGGCCGATCTCGGCGAGGGCCGCCGTCATCTGCGAGCGCAGCACGTGGCCGGCGTGGTCCAACAGGAAGGACAGGTCGGGCTCGTCACGGGAGGGCGCGAGTGCGGTCATGCCCCCAGCGTAGCCCCGGGCCGTGGAGAGGCGGATTATCCGCAAGCCACCTATGCGTCGACCACCTGCGCGTCGGTCGCCTGCGCGTCGGCGACCTCGCCGGCCTCCCCGCGACGCTCGGCGGCGTGTGTCACGGCCGCGGCGGCCAGCGCCCGGATGATCGGGTGGGCCCGGGTGCCGTCGCCCGCCAGCTCGGGCTGGAAGAGGGTGGCGAGGAAGAACGGGTGGCCCGGCAGCTCCGCGACGCGCACCTCGCCCGCCTCGTCGGTGCCGCTGAAGCGCAGGCCGTGCGCGCGCAGCACGTCGAGGTGTTCCGGGTTGGGGCCGTAGGAGCAGTGGTAGCGCTCGACGGTCCGCGCCGCCCCCAGCACCCGCTCCGCCAGGGACCCCGGCTCCACGGTGACCGTGCCCTCGTGGCCGGCGAGGGAGCAGGCCAGCGGGACGATCAGCAACTCCTCCGCCTCCGGCCGGTTCTCCGCGTGCTGCACCTCGCCGAGCCCGCACACCGACCGCGCGAACTCCAGCAGGCTGTGCTGGAAGCCGCCGCAGGTGCCCAGGAACGGGACGCGCCGCTCGCGCGCGGCGCGAACCGCCGCGACCGCGCCCGCCTCACTGCGGTACGGGCTGCCGGGCAGGAGCCAGACGGCGTCGAACCCGTCGAGCGCGCCGGCCGGTTCGGCGTCGGGGGTGGGAATCCAGTACGCGTCGAGGACCAGGTGGTCGCGCTCGGCGAGCGCGTCGAGCTGGGCGGGCACGCGGGCGTGGGCACGGACACTGGGCGATCGGTCGCCGACCAGGGCGAGGCGGGCTGTCACGGAGCTGACGGAGTCGGACATGGGGACATCCTGACCGCCGCCCCGCCTTCAGCGCCAACGATGATGTGTGACCCGTCCATCAGTGATACTGATGGACGTGGATCCTCACCTTCTGCGCACCTTCGTCACGGTCGCACGCCACGGCTCGTTCTCCCGAGCCGCCCACGAGCTGGGGTACACGCAGTCGGCGGTGTCGCAGCAGATCGCCGCGCTGGAGAGCGACCTCGGTGCCGCCCTGCTGCTGCGGCGCCCCGTCACCCCGACGAGGGCTGGCGCCCGCCTGCTGGAGCACGCCGCTCCCCTGCTGCTGCGTCTGGACGCGGCCCGCGCGGACGTCGCGCGGTTGACCGCGAAGCCCGCCACCCGCGTCGTCGTCGGCGTCACGCCGCTGGCCGCGACGGCGCGCCTGGCCCGCCGCCTGGCCGAGGTGCGGCGCTCCCACCCCGGTGTGGCGGTGACCGTGCGGGGGGTGGGACGCGAGGCCGTCGCGGCCGAGGTGGCGACCGCGACGGTGGACCTCGGCCTCGTCGACGGCGTCGCCGCGCCCAGCGACCCGCTGCCCCTTCCCGACCTCGGTCCACTGACGGCGGTGGCCGTCGCCGAGGAGCCGCTCGCCGTGGCGCTGCCCGACGGTCACCCGCTCGCCGGGCGGACGGGCCTGGGCCTGGCCGACCTCGCAGACGCCCGCTGGATCGACGCGCCCGACACCGGCGTTCCGCTCGCGCGGCTGCGAGCCGCGAGTGGCTACGACGGCTTCCGCGCCTCGATGCGGTACGACGGCGGCGACGTGCGCGGGCTCCTCGCGTTGGCTGCCGCCGGGCACGGGCTCACGGTGCTGCCGCTGCCGGTGGTGGACGGCGCGGCCGGCGTCCGCGCGGTCCCCCTCTCCTCGCCACAGCTGGTCCACCGCACCGAGGCCCTCCACGGCGGGACGCTCGACGGGCCCGCCGCGCTCCTGGCCGCCGGCCTGGCGCCGGCGGCGACCCCCGGGACGGCAACCCCCGGGACGGCGGCACCACGGACGGCGATCCCGGCCGCGGCGATCCCGGAGACGGCGGTCCCGGAGACGGCGTCCGCCCACCGCCCCGTGACGGCGGGGTGACCTTCGTCAACGCCGCTGCCGGTACTCCGTGGGGCTCAGGCCCGTGGCGCGCCGGAAGCGTTGGGAGAAGTAGAGCGGGTCGTGCCAGCCGAGTTCGTGGGCGATGGCGGAGACGGGGCGGCTGGTGAGGTCCAGGAGTTGCTTGGCGAGCGTGATGCGGCGGTCCTCGACGTAGCGCTGCGGCGTGGTCCCGAGGTGCTCGCGGAACAGGCGCGTCAGCCGGGACGGCGACAGGTGCGCGCCCGCCGCGAGCCGCGTCACCGTCAGCGGCTCGGCGAGGTGGTCGTCGATGTGGTCCAGCACGCGCAGCAGGCGCTCGTCGATGCGGCCGGCCGGCGGTCCCCCGGCCCGCGGGGGCGGGTTCTGCGTGTCGTACCACAGCAGCGCCTCCTCCAGGGCGTTCATCGCGAACGCCTCGGCCCGCCGCAGGGCGCCCGTGCCGGCGCGGGCGGAACGCAGCAGGGCGGCGGTGATCCGCTGGTGGACCTCGCCCGTGGTCGCGATGTGGCCGACGCCCGCCACGGGCTGGGGCCACGTCAGGAGCGGCAGCCACTCGGCCCGGGGGCGGAAGTGGGAGAAGACGATCTCCCAGCGGCCCGGTTGCGGGGCCGTCGCGTAGTCGTGCAGCGTCGCGGGGCGCAGCAGCACGGCGTCGCCGGGCGCGGTGCACAGCGTGCCGTCGGCTCCGGCGAACGCGCCGGAGCCGGCCATGGTGTGGATCAGGAGCCAGTCGTCGGTGCCGCGGCTGCGGTAGGTGGCGTAGTCGGCTCCCTCGGCGAGGTGCCCGCCGAGCACCTGCCGGACGACGGGGGTGCGGGACTCGGGGCGGGCGCCGGGCCTGTGGCGGACGAGTGCGGAATGTTCCATGTTGAGGCCGCGTTCTGCCATGGTCGGGGACCGGCGCGGTCCCCAGACTCACCGGTATGACTATCGTGCTCGAACCGGGACGGACGTCCCGTCAGGAGACCGCCGACGCGTACGCGCGGGACGGCGTGGTGCAGATGCGTGGCCTGCTGTCGCAGGCGGAGGCCACCGAGATCCGTGAGGTGTTCACCGAGCAGGTGGAGCGCGACCGCTCCCTCGGCTACGACGACCACCTCCCGGCCGACGACGTGCTGGCACGCTACCCACGCTTCGTCCACCCCCACCGCCGGGCGGACACGGCGGCGGGCCGGCTGGCGCGCCGCTGGATGCTCGACGCCCGGATCCTCGACGTGGTCCGGGAGCTGATCGGCTCCCCGCTGGGGGCGCAGTCGATGTTCTACTTCAAGCCGCCGACGGCCCGGGGTCAGGCGCTGCACCAGGACAACCTCTTCCTCCAGGCGCACCCCGAGACGTGCCTGGCGGCGTGGATCGCCGTGGATGCGTGCGACGGGGAGAACGGCGCCCTCAGGGTGGTGCCCGGCACGCACCGGTACGAGCTGGTGTGCCCGCAGGAGGCCGACCCCTCGGAGTCGTTCACCAGCGTGGGCCTGACCCTGCCGGAGGGCATGGCGGCGGTGCAGACCGAGATGCGCGCGGGCGACGTGCTGTTCTTCCACGGCAGCCTGGTGCACGGCTCGGAGCCCAACAGGACCGCCGACCGGTTCCGCCGCTCGCTGATCTTCCACTACGTGCCGGCGTCGAGCACGGAGATCGCGGCCTTCTACCACCCGCTGCTCACCCCGGAGGGAGACGAGGTCACGGTCGCGGCGGCGGCCGAGGGCGGCGCCTGCGGGGAGGGCTGGGAGCCCGCGACCGCCGCGGCCTGACGTCATGGCGCCTCCGTTCCGCCGGTTCCTGTCTGTCCGGTCCGCTCGCCCTCAGCCCTTCAGGCCGCTGGCGAAGCCCTTGATCACGTAGCGCTGGAGGAGCAGGAACGCGAGGACGATCGGCAGCGCGGCCAGCACCAGGCCGGCGAAGACGAGGCCGTTGTCCGAGACGTACTGGCCGACGAACGCGAAGACCCGCACCGGGACGGTCTCCCGCGCCGAACCCCCGAGGTAGAGCAGCGGCGTGAAGAAGTCGTTCCAGATGAAGACGGCGTTGAGGATCAACACCGTCCCGGTGATGGGCCGCAGCAGCGGGAACACCACCCGGGTGAAGGCCGTGACGTGGCCGGCGCCGTCGATGAGCGCGGCGTGGGCGTACTCGGCGGGCAGCGCCCGGATGAAGCCGGTGTAGAGGAAGACGGTGAAGGGCAGCTGGATCCCGGTGTAGAACAGCACCATCCCCTGGAAGCTGCCGAGCATGCCCATCGAGTCGACCAGCTTGAACAGCGGGATCATGCCGAGTTGGAACGGCAGCACGATGCCGAGCAGGAACAGCACGTACAGCCCGTAGCCCAGGCCCGTCGCACAGCGGGCGAGGAAGTAGGCCGCGAACGAGCCGAGCGCGATCAGCGCCACGAGGCTGAGGACGGTGACGACGGTGCTGTTGAACAGCGCCGGGCCGAGCTCGGCGCGATGCCAGGCGTGGGAGAAGTTGTCGAACGTCGGGTCCGTGGGCGGTGACAGGGGCGCGTCGGCGGCCTGGCGCGGGTCCTTCAGGGAGAGCGTGACCAGCGCGTACACCGGGAAGAGGAAGGCCACGGCGACGGCGACCATCACGAGCTCCAGCAGGAACGTGCGAGGCCGGTAACGGAGTCTCACGCGGTCACCTCCCGGCGACGCAGGTAGTGGAGCTGGACCAGGGAGACGGCGGCGACGAAGAGCGCCAGCACGAGCGCGATCGCGGTGCTGTAGCCGTAGGAGCCGTAGACGAAGGCCTGCTTGTACAGGACGGTGGAGAGCGTCTCGGTGGAGTACCCGGGACCGCCGCCGGTGGCCGCGTAGACCTGGTCGAAGAGCTTGAGGCCGCCGATGGTCGACAGCATCAGGTTGACGGTGAGCGCGGGCGCCAGCAGGGGCCAGGTGACGTGGCGGAAGCGTTGCAGGCGGCCGGCGCCGTCGATCAGGGCGGCCTCGTGCAGCTCGTCGGGGATGGCGGTGAGGCCCGCGAGGAAGATGACCATCGAGTATCCGGCGAACTGCCACACGACCATGCCGGCCACCGACCACAGCGCCAGGGAGGGGTCTCCGAGCCAGTCCTGGCGCAGGCCGTCGAGGCCGACCGCGCCGAGGACCGCGTTGAGCCCGGCGTCGGGCGCCGGGTTGAAGATGTACTTCCACAGGAAGGCGATCATCACGGGGCTGACGACGGCCGGGGCGAAGAAGACGACGCGCAGCACCGCGCGGGACCTGATGTGGGTGTGGACGCCGAGGGCCAGCAGCAGGCCGACGCCGTTCTGGACGAGGACGATCGCGGCGGTCAGCAGCAGGGTGTTGCGCAGCGCGCCGCGGGCGGCCTCGTCCTCGAAGAGCGTGCGGAAGTTGTCCAGGCCGTTGAAGGAGCGGTCGCCGATGCCGCTCCAGTCGGTGAAGGCGTAGACGATGCCGCTGACGCTCGGGTAGAGCACCACGAGGGCGTAGACGCCGAGGGCGGGCAGCACGAACCACCACGGCGGGATGAGGAATCCGCCGCGCCGGCGCCCCAGGCCCTTCCCCCGGCCCCGGCCCCCGGCACGGCCCGGGGCGGGGGAGCCCGCCCGACGGGACGGGGCCTTTTGGGGCGGGGCCTTCCCGTCCGGTGCCGTGGCGGCGCGGTGGGGAGTCACCGTCACCACCTACTCCTTCCCGTACGCCTCGTCGAGCCGGCCGAGCGCCTCGTCGATGGTGATCTCGTCGCCGAGCAGCTGCTGCACGACGGCGAAGTGCGTCGGCTGCACCTCGGCGTTGGGCCACGCCTGGTCCATGAAGGGCACGGCGCGGTCCTCGTCGAGGTAGGGCAGGAACGGGTCGAGGACGGGGTCGATGCGGGAGGAGTCGTCGCGGAAGAGCGGCACGCAGGCGACGGTCTCGGCCCAGCGGTTGACGTTCTCCTGCCGGGCGAGGTACTCGACGAACGCCAGGGCGTCCTCGGCGCGGTCGCTGCCGGCGCTGACGCCGAGGCCGACGACGACGCCGGCGGGGATCCACACCCCGGAGGCGGTGTCGGCGCCCGGCAGGGGGAACATGGCGAGCTCGTCGGGGTTCGCGGCGGCCTCGCGGTAGTCCGGCAGCACCGCGGAGACCTGGACGGCCATGGCCGCCTCGCCGGTGGCCACCATGGAGGTCTGCTGCTCGAAGGTGGTGCCGTTGGGGTTGTCGTTGAAGTAGCCCCGGTCGCGCAGCTCCAGGTACATCGCGAAGGCCTCGGCCCAGCCGGAGCCGGCGAAGGTGGCGGAGCCGTCGCGCATGCGGCTGTCGAAGTCCGGGGTCGGCGCGTAGACGGTGGAGGGCACGAGCGCGTAGGTGATGAGCTGGGTGACCCACTGGGTCTGCGCGCCCAGCGCGATGGGGATGGTGCCGGCCCGCTTCAGGCGCTCGCAGACGTCGAGGAAGCCGCTCCAGGTGTCGGGCGGCTCGACGTTCGCCTCCTGGAAGACGCGGGTGTTGTAGATGGCGCCGATCACGCTGCTCCCGGCCGAGAACAGGTGGGTCTTCCCGTCGAGCTGGAACGCCTCGGAGAAGTTCCCCGGCACCCGCCCGGTCCACTCCTGCCCGCTGAGGTCGGCCAGCAGCCCGGCGCGGGCGATCTGCGCCATGCTCATGGCGCTGCCGTTGCCCGGGAAGACGACGTGGAGGTCGGGGGCGTTGCCGGCGCCCAGCTGGGTGCGCAGCGAGGTCTGCACCTGGTCGGTCGGGGAGTAGGTGGTGTTGAACTCCGTTCCGGTGTCCTTGGTGTACGCCTCGGTGAGCAGGTCGAGCGGCGCCTGCTGGTCGGAGACGCCGACGAGGCGGAGCCCGCCGCCCGAGCCGCCCGAGGTGCCGCCGCACGCGGTCAACGCCGCGGGCAGCGCGGCCGCCGCGGCGGTCGCGCCGGACAGCCGCAGGAAGGAGCGGCGTCTGAGGGTCGTCCTCGTTGACGACGTGGTCATGGTTCCTCCGTAGGGTGTCGCGTCATTCCGCGTCGCCGCCCCCGCGCGCCACCTCGTAGGTGACCTTCTGCTCGTCGAGCTCGCGCAGGGATCCCGCGTCCGCGCCGTCGTCGACGATCACGAGGTCGAGGGCGGAGAGCGGGACGACCCGGTGGAGGGCCACGCGGTTGAGCTTGGTGTGGTCGATCAGCAGCACCGAGCGGGCGGCGGCGCGGATCATCACGCGCTTGACCGACACGATGTGCTGTTCCTGGTGGTAGGCGAATCCGCCGGAGACGGCCGAGGTCGACACGAAGCACAGGTCGACGTTGAGCGCCTCGATCGCGTCCACGCACGAGACGCCGAGGAAGGAGTCGTGCAGCGGGTCGTGGTCGCCGCCGAGCGCCATGAGGCGGATGTCGCGCTCTCCCGCCAGCAGGTTGATCGCGGGCAGGAAGTTCGTGACGACGGTCAGGGGGCCGACGCCGGTGAGGCGGCGGGCCAGGGCCAGGGCGGTGGTCGAGTCGTCCAGCATGACCGCCATGCCCGGCTCGACGAGGGCGGCGGCCTGTTCGGCGATGGCGTCCTTGGCGGCGACCATCGACTTCATGCGGTAGGCGACGTTGCTCTCGAAGACCCCCGAGGGCTGCGCCGTGACGCCGCCCCGGTACTTGCGGACGATGCCCTGGCGCTCCAGCTCGTCGAGGTCGCGATGGATCGTCATGAGGCTGACGTCGAACCGCGCGGAGAGCTCGGCGGCCGTCACCGTGCCCTGGGACAGGATCAGTTCGGCGATGTCTCCCCGGCGTCGCTCGGGGCTGCGGCGGGCGCTGCTGTCTGTGGTCATGGCCCGATCCTCCCTGAGCATGCGGCGGCAGACATAACACGCCGGGATGTTTTCTTAACATCGCGACGTCACCTTGTCGCAGGGAGCTTGGAACACGCGCAGGCCGCCGGTCAAGACGTGTGCAGGGACCAAAATCACGCTCACGCGTTATAAGTTCACATCTCTCAGCGATACATCTCGCGCAAGGAGGGCGCCGCGGGGCTCACCGACGGCCGTCGTCGGCCTCCGCGTAGAGCCGCATGCGGACGTCGCGCGCCCCGAGCATGTGGTGTTCAGCGATCCGGCGGGCGGCGTCGCCGTCGCGGGACTCGATGGCGGCGATCAGCTCGTCGTGCTCCCGCAGCGCCGTCTGCCACCGGTCCTCGACGCCGAGCATCGTCTGGGAGGCGAGGAAGAGGTGGGAGTTGAGCCGCTCGATCTCCAGCCGGTGCGGTGCCTCCCTCACCGGCGTGCGGGAGGTGCCGAACTGGGTCGCGAGCGCCTTCTCGCCGAGTGCGCTGCCGGGCAGCAGCCTGCCCGCGATGATCGCCTCGCGGATCTGCTCGTCGACGGTGGTCGCGATGTCCGGGCGAGACGGGCCCCGGCGGCTCCATGTCGAGGAGTTCGTAGATGGTGGGGCCGGTGTGGGCGACCTCGCGCGGGGCGTCGGCGGAGGAGGCGAGGTCCACCTCGCCGCGGCCGGGCGAGGTGTGGGCCCAGGTGTCGCGCCAGGTGTCGCTGACGTGGGCGACCTTCAGGCAGTGGGCGGCGGTGCGGACGCCGTCGGTGCGCCCCTCCCGGGCCCGGCGGCCGGAGGGATTTCGCGGAGATGTCGCGGGGGCATGAACGGAAAGGCGGCCACCGGTCGACAATAAGCAGTGCCTCGCCGCCGCGCCCTCCCCACAGGCCAGAGAGGTACCTCCATGTCGCCACCTCCCCCCGACCCGGCACCCCTGACGAAGCGGCCCGATCCCGCCCGCTGGAAAGCGCTGTGGTTCGTCTGTCTCGGACAGCTGATGGTCGTCTTCAACGGCACCATCGTGAACATCGCGCTGCCCTCCGCCCAACTCGACCTCGGAATTTCCGACGGCAACCGACAGTGGGTCATCACCGCCTACACGATCGCCTTCGGAGGGCTGCTGCTTCTCGGTGGCCGAATCGCCGATCTGTGGGGGCGCAAACGCGCGCTCCTGGCCGGCCTGGTCGGTTTCGGGACCGCCCCGATTCTCGGCGGCGCCGCGCAGAACGAGGCCATGCTCTATTCGGGCCGCGCCCTCCAGGGTCTGTTCGGCGCGCTGCTGCTGCCCGCCGGGCTGTCCCTGCTGGCCGTGACGTTCACCGAGCCGCGGGAGCGGGCGCGGGCGTTCGGCGTCTACGGGGCGGTCGCCGGCAGCGCCGGAGCCGTCGGCATGCTGACGGGCGGGGTGCTGACGGAGTACCTCGACTGGCGGTGGACCTTCTTCGTCAACGTCCTCCTCGCCGCCGTCGCCGTGCTGGGCGTGGCCCGCTTCGTCCGCGAGCCCGCCGCGGCGCGCGGCCGGTCGCCGCTCGACGTCCCGGGCGCGGCCCTGGCCACGGCCGGGGTGGTGGCGCTGGTGTACGGCTTCGCCCGCGCCGAGTCGGCGGGGTGGGGCGACGCCCTGACGCTGGCGAGCCTCGGCGCGTCCGTGCTGGCGCTGGCCGGCTTCGTCCTGCTGGAGTCGCGGGTGGCGGCGCCGCTGCTGCCGCTGCGCGTGGTGGCCGACCGCACCAGGGGCGGCGTCTACGGGGCGCTGGCCCTGGCGTTCGTCACGCTCTTCGGCAGCCTGCTCTTCCTCACCTACTACTTCCAGGTCGTCAGGGACTACTCGCCGATCGCGACCGGGCTCGCGTTCCTGCCGATGGCGGCGGGCACGATCGTCGGAGCCACCCGGATCGCGCCGCGCCTGATGACGCGTCTGCCGCCGCGTCTGGTGCTGGGCCCGGCGTACCTGGTCAGTGCCGGCGGCATGCTCGTGCTGACGCGGCTGGAGGTCGACTCCTCCTACGTCGGGCTCGTGCTGCCGGCGCAGGTCCTGCTCGGGCTCGGCCTCGGCCTCACCTTCATGCCCTCCATGAGCCTGGCGACCCACGGGGTGGGCCCGCGCGACGCCGGGGTGGCCTCCGCCATGGCCAACACCTCACAGCAGTTGGGCGCCGCGATCGGCACCGCCCTGCTCAACACGATCGCCACCAGCGCCACCGCCGCCCACCGCGCCGCGCACGCGGACGCGGCTGCCAGGAGCGGTCCGCCGGGAGCGCGCCGGCTGGAGCTGGAGAGCCTGGTCCACGGCTACACCACGGCGCTCGGGTGGTGCGTCGGGCTGTTGGCGGTGGCGTCGCTGCTGTCGTTCACCGTCATCAGCGCCGGCCGTCCCGGCGCCCAGGGCGCCGGGGGTGTCCCACCGGCGAGGACGGGGAGCGCGACGGGCCCGTCGGACGACACGACGGACGGCCGTCAGCCCGCGTCGACGGGCTGACGGCCGCGGGTCGGCCGCCGTTCGGCGAGCGGCGTCGCCGAACGGCGTGGGCGGCGCGGCACGCGCGGGCGCGGACGGCCCCCGCGTGCCGCACCCCCGACGGCGGCGGCAGGGGCTACACGTCGCCGTCGGTGTGGTCGCTGACCATCGTCGCGAACTGCGCCCGGTCGTTGCTTCGAGGGAAGGGCGCGTCGGGAACCGGGACGCCGAGGAAGGAGCACAGCGGCTCCCAGCCCTGCTTCACCTCGAAGACCAGCAGCCGGTCGCTCGCGACCTCCCGCACGACGGCCTCGTTGTGCTCCCTGTAGACCCGCAGCGCGTGCTCGCGGTCGGAGAACCTGCCGTCGAAGACACCGTCCCAGACGGTCTTCACGGCCACCTTCCGCAACGCCTCGAACTGGGGCGCGGCGCCCGGCGGGGCCGGGCTCATGGCCGCCGGGTAGATGCTGCCCAGGCAGCTCTCGTACCAGCTGTCGGGGTCACGGAGGGTCAGGATCACTCTGGCCTCCGGGAAGGCGGCCGTGATCTCCCGCCAGTACCGGGCACCCGGCCAGTCGACGCTGGCGCGGTACCCGGCGTACACCTCCTGCCAGTCCACCTCCTCGCCCGAGGCCACCCGGTCCCACAGGGGGATGTCCTCGGGGTGCTCCAGCATGTGGAGCATGTGGTGGCAGGGGGTGAAGCCCAGCATCTCCAGGGCGTTCTTCAGGGACATGGTGCCGGTGCGACCGGCGCCGACACCGAGGACGTCAAGCACGGTGTTTCCTTTCTCCGAGGGAAGGCGCGGGCCCAACGCCGCCCACGCCGCGTCACGCTCCCCGCAGCAGCAGGGCCCAGATCGTGGCGCCCGGACCGAAGGCCAGGGCGACCCCGTGCTGGCCGGTCTCCAGCGGCCGGGTGGCCTGGAGCCGTTCGAGCACGCCGAGCACCGCCGGGGCGGCGGTGTTGCCGAACTCGCGCATCGTGGAGCGGGAGACGGCCACGGAGGACTCCGGCAGGTCGAGCGCCTCCTCGACCCGGTCGAGGATCCGGCGCCCACCGGGGTGGACCGCCCACCACGCGACGTCGTCCCAGGCCAGGCCGTGCCGGTCCAGCAGCGCCTTGGCCGGCCACGCGACGGACGAGGCGACGACGTCCGGCATCGACGGCTTCAGCGTGATGTGCAGCCCCAGCTCGCCGAGGTGGACCTGGAGGTCGGCGGCGTGGGCCGGGTCGGTCAGCTGCTCGCAGTCGATGATGTCCGCCCCCGGCAGTCCGGGCTCGCCCGGGCGCAGCACGACGGCGGCGGCGCCGTCGCCGAAGAGGGTGAGGACGATCGCCGCCTCCTTGTCGTAGGGCGGCGGCTGGACGTGCGGGGAGAACAGGTCCACGGCCAGCAGGACCGCGGGCCGCTGGTTGACCGCCACCCAGTTCGCGCAGGTGGCCAGCGCGGGCACGGCTGCGTAGCACCCCATGGGTCCGAGCGAGAGGATCTGCGCGTTCGGGCTCAGGCCGAGCTCGGGCGCGAGCGCGTCGAGGCCGGGGGCGGAGTGCGTGGTGGTGGTGACGGTGGCCAGCAGCCCGACGTCCTTTGGGGCGAGGCCGGCCCTGGCGAGGGCGAGGGTGATGGTCTCGCGGCCCAGGCGCCTGGCCTCCACGAGGCCACGGTGCATCCGCTGCCGGGTCGACCAGTCCCTGGCGTCCTCCTGCTGGGGGTTCACCGCCATGCCCTTGGTGGTGATCTCGGAGTTCTCGATGACCTGGGCCACCGAGTCGCCGCCCTCGTCGTCTGCCGTCAGGGTGACGAACTCCTCCATCTTCACCAGGGGTGGCGCGCGGAAGGTGAGGTGCGCGATGCGCGCGTGTGGCATGGCGTTCATCGTGCTCACCGGTCCGCGTTCGCCGCGTCACCCAGTGAGGTGATCGGTGAGGTGCCCAGGACCCTGCCCCGGGAGTCCAGGGCCTGGACGCGCACGTGGCCGAGGTCCCGGCGGAGGGAGTCGGGCAGCGTCAGGACGGTGTCCCAGCCGCCCCAGGCCAGCCGCGCGACCGGCCTGAGTCCGGCGTCGGAACGGCCGCCGAGGACGCGCCAGGCGGCGACGCCGGTGGCGCCGTTCCAGACGGCGTGGAGCTCGCCGGTCGAGGAGTCCACGGCGACCTCGGGGGCGCCGGCGGGCTGTCCCTGCCACTCGTGGCGGTAGGCGCGGTAGGTGCTCATGCCCTGCGGCAGCGTGGCGTCGAGCAGCAGCTGGCCGCTGGGAGAGAACTCCGAGACGCGGGAGGACTGGCCCCAGCTGACCATGGTGTTGCCGTTGGGGAGCCGCTGGGCGCCGCCCTCGGCCACGGTCAGCATCCGCTGGGGGTGGGTGAACTGGTTCAGCACGGTGGCGGTGCCCTGCGCCTCGTCGACCTCCAGCCACAGGACGCGGGACTGGTCGGACTGGCGGGTGCCGCGGGTCTCCGTGCCCTGGAGGGTGCCGTGGGTGGCGTTGTCGAAGACGCGGTAGACGCCCCCGCCCTCGCCCTGTCCGTCGTGGTGCCAGGCGAAGGTCGCCCCGGTCCCCATCTGGAAGTCGCTGGCCTTGCCGCCCAGGCGCCACAGGATCTGTCCGGTCCTCCGGTCGACCTTGTAGACGGTGCTGGTGTGGCGGCCGGAGATGAGCAGGTTCCCGTCGGTGTCGAGGCCGACGCCGTTGACGTGGAGGTAGTCGAAGCCGCCGAAGGCGCCCTGGTAGTTCTGACCCGTCTCGTTGACCGGGACCTGCTGGATGCCGTGCCACTCCAGGACCGGCTGGCCGGAGGCGATGTCGATCTCGTAGACGACGCAGTCGTAGGTCTGGCCGTTCGTCGGGCCGCCGACGGAGCTGAGGTCGGCGGTGACCTGGCGGTAGACGATGACCAGCGCCGTGCCCTCCGGGGTCAGGCGGAACTCGTGCAGGTCGAGGTTGGACCCGCCGCCGGGCGCCCGCACGGTGGCGATGATCTGGTAGTTGGTGTCGGCGATGTAGCCGACGCCGTTGCCGATCCCGCCCGCGCCCGCCGTGCCCTCCCACCAGGTCAGGACCTGGCGGCCCTGGTAGGTCTGGACGCGGAAGTCCGCGGAGAAGGTGCCCAGGGCGATCGAGCGGAACCAGACGGTCCGGCCCTGTTCGTCGACGATCTGGGGGCCGCGCGGCGAGGTGGGGGCCGCGAAGCCCTGCGTCGTGAGGAAGATCAGCCCCGGCGCCGTGCCCGGCTGGCGGGTGACGACGGTGAAGCTCGGGGCCTGGAGCGGCGCGGGCGAGGCCTGCGCCGCTGTGGGTGTCCCGGGTTGGCCGGATGTGCCGGATGCCGTGGCGGCCGTGGTGGCCGTGGCGTCGGCGTGTGCGGTCTGGGTGGCGAGCGTGCCCGCGCCGACCACCGCGAGACCACCCAGGAGTGATCGCCGAGTTAACTGGGTCATGTGAGGTGCCTCCCGATTACGATGTATTTCTGCTGATTGCAGAGACATTACGGGTGCATTGCGTGCCTTTCTGCACACGCATCGCACATGATGCCTTCCCCACCGGGCGAACGGTGCGCCGCCATTTTCGCCGAGTTGATGGGGAAAGCAATCAGCAGTTTCGGCCTAAAGTCTTTCGGGATTTCCCCGGGAAGAACGCGGGCATGCCGAACGGCGGAGGCCGCTTCCCGGCGTCCGCTCGGCGTTGCCGCTATTCACCCCCACGGAGAAGCCGTGGCGGTGTCGTCATATCACCAGATGATCTCCTCCGAGGACGCGCCAAGGCGCCGTCACGTCACACACCCAACGAAAACATTCGCTACCGGAAGAGGTGTCAACACGGCCTTTTCGGCCGCCTCCGACCGCCCCCGCGACTGTTTCCCACCGTTGCCCGGCGATTTCCGGACGGTCATCTCCCGCGACGGCGGTCGCCTCACCGCCGCGTGTGCGCGGCGGTGAGGCGACCGGGTGCCGCCGTGGTCCTTCCGAGGGTTCGCGGGACCGGGTGGGCCAGCGGGCGGCCGTCGGTCAGTCGGGGGTCAGTCGGCGGCCAGGGTGCGGCTGTCCAGCGCCCTGCCCTCCTCGTCCAGCGCCGTGACGCGGAAGACGTCCGCGTCGTCGGGGACGACGACGCGGACGCCCGTCTCGAAGCCGGCCCTCGGCGTGGTGCCCACCTCGGTCAGGGCCTCGGCGCTGGCGCCGGCCTCGACGCGCCAGGCGTCGACCTCGGTGGCGCCGTTCCAGCTCATGTGCACCGTCCGGCCGCCGTCCTCGGCCGCCTCACCGACGACGGCCTCCGGCGGGGTGGCCGGGGTGCCCGTCCAGCCGGCGGCGCGGTCGGCACGGTAGGAGGCCCAGCCCTGCGCGAACTGGCCGCTGAAGACCTCCTGGCCGCCGGCGAACTCGACCATCCGGCCGGTGGTGCCGAAGGAGACGAGCTGGTTGCCGCCCGCGACCTGCCGGTTGTTGCCGATGTACGCGGTGTACGCCGCCGGGTTGGCCCGCAGGTCCTCGGTGACCGTGGCGGTCATGGACGACTCGTCGAGGGTGTAGGTGACGCCCCGGGACTCCGGCGGCGCGTGGGTGTTGCCGTTGTTGAAGATCGTCAGCGAGCCGTCGGGCAGGGGCCGCGCGTCGTGCTGGTAGCTCGGCACGGCGCCGGCGCCGCCGGAGAAGGTGAAGTCGCTCCGCTCACCACCCAGGCGCCAGACGATCTCGCCGGAGGAGATGTCGATCTTGTAGACGGTGCTGGTGTTGCGGAAGCTGGTGACGATGTCGCCGTCCGGGGCGTACGCCAGCGAGTTGGAGTGGAAGAGGTCACCGAAGCCGGTCATCGCCTCGGTCGTCTCGTCCGGCGAGATGTGGTCCAGCGCGCTCCACTCGAAGGTGACCTCGCCGGTCCCCACGATCTGCTCCTGGATCACGGGGTTCAGGACCGTGGCGTTGCTCGCGCCGCCCCAGGGGCTCAGGTCGAACGGGGTCGGCACCCAGCCCTGCACCAGGACGCGGGAGCCGTCGGGGCTGAACTCGATGTCGTGGGGGTCGGTCGGTTGGTTCCGCATCGCGACGGTCGCGATCTCGTTGTACGACTGGTCCAGGATCACGTGGGCGCCGCGTTGGTTGTCGAAGACCGCGAGGGCCGGCTGCCCCCGGTACTCGACGGCCTCCAGGTTGTAGAAGGAGCCGGACCGGGTCCAGACCAGCTGGCCGTTGTTGTCGTAGATGACCGCCGGCCCGGCGCCGGTGCCGAGGTTGCCCGGGGTGGTCAGCAGCAGCCCCGGGTCCTCCTGGCCCGTCGTCGAGGTGGTCAGGGTGGGAGCCTGCATGGGCTGGTCGAGGGTGACGTACTCGCCCGGCTCGGTGGCGCCGAGCGGCACGAGGGTGGGTGTGGTCCCGCCCTCGGCGGCGCTGGCCGTCAGGGCGAGGGGAACGATCAGTGTCACGCCAGCTAATGCCGTGACGCCACACCGGAGCAGGGGCTTGCCCCTCAAGAGATGCACGGGAATCTCCTAGGTGGGTTTGAGGCGTCCCAGCCCCCTCAGAACTCACCTTGCGCGTGGCTGCTCAATGTACCCGCAACACTGTTCAAGAGACAGCAAAGTACCCGTAACCCACGGACATCACCGCCGGGGCTTCACACGTCCGCTCCGCACCCGCACACGACGCGCGAAACAACGCTCGGTGAGTGACCCCTCACGCCCCCACCGACCCGTGCGCCCCGTTAGAGGCCGGGACCTCCGGGTACCCGGCGCGCATGACCGTCACCGACGCCACCGACCAGGACCTGACCGAGCTCGCGCAGCAGCTGCGGGTGGACGCCGTGCGCGCCACCTCCCTGGCGAGCTCGGGCCACGCCACCTCGTCCCTCTCCGCGGCCGACCTGATGGCCGTCCTGCTGGCACGCCACTTCCGGTACGACGTCAACTGGCCGGGCCACCCGGGCAACGACCGGCTGGTGTTCTCCAAGGGGCACGCCTCGCCCCTGCTGTACGCCCTGTGGAAGGCCGCCGGCGCCCTGACGGACGAGGAACTGCTCACCTACCGCCAGCTCGGCAGCCGGCTGGAGGGCCATCCGACCCCCCGGCTGCCCTGGGTCGACGTCGCCACCGGCTCCCTCGGACAGGGCCTGCCCGTGGGCGTCGGCCTCGCGCTCGCCGACCGGATGCTGCAACGGCCCGAGGACGGCACGCCCCCCCGGGTCTGGGTGCTGTGCGGCGACAGCGAGATGGCGGAGGGCTCGATGTGGGAGGCGTTCGAGCACGCCGGCTACGAGCGGCTCGCGAACCTGACCGCGATCATCGACGTCAACCGCCTCGGGCAGCGCGGGCCCACCCGCCACCAGTGGGACCTGGAGGCCTACGGGCGCCGCGCGCGGGCCTGCGGGTGGCACGCCATCGAGATCGACGGGCACGACGTGTCCGCCGTCGACGCCGCCTACGCCGAGGCCGTCGCCGTCACCGACCGCCCCACCGTCGTGATCGCGCGGACGCTGAAGGGCCGCGGGGTCTCCGCGGTGGAGGACCGCGAGGGCGCGCACGGCAAGCCCGTGCCCGACGAGCGGGAGGCCGTCGAGGAGCTCGGCGGCGTCCGCACGCTCCGCGTCGAGGTGCGGCCACCGGCCGCCACGACCGCGCCGCGCCGGCCCGAGTCGGCGCCCGTGGCGCTGCCGCGCTTCGAGGTCGGCGAGAAGGTCGCCACGCGGGACGCCTTCGGCCGGGCGATCACCGCGCTGGGGTCGGCCCGCCCGGAGATCGTGGTGCTCGACGGGGAGGTCAGCGACTCCACCCGCACGCAGGCCTTCGCCACCGAGCACCCCGAGCGCTTCCAGGAGTGCTACATCGCCGAGCAGCAGATGGTGGCCGCCGCCGTCGGCCTCCAGGTCAGGGGTCTGGTGCCGTTCGTGGCGACGTTCGCCGCCTTCCTCACCCGGGCCCACGACATGGTGCGCATGGCGGCGGTCAGCAGGGCGTCGATCGCGCTGGCCGGCTCGCACGCGGGCGTGGCGATCGGCGAGGACGGGCCCTCCCAGATGGGCCTGGAGGACCTCGCGCTCTTCCGCTCCGTCCACGACGCCACCGTGCTCTACCCCTGCGACGCCCACCAGGCCGCCCAGCTCACCGCCGCCATGGCCGAGGTGTCCGGGGTGCGGTACCTGCGCACCACGCGCGGCGCCTCCCCGGTGATCTACGGACCCGAGGAGCGCTTCCACATCGGCGGCAGCAGGCTGCTGCGGGCCAGTGACCGGGACCAGGTGACGCTGGTGGCCGCCGGGGTGACCGTGCACGAGGCGCTGGCGGCGGCGCGGGAGCTGGAACGCGACGGGATCGCGGCCCGGGTCGTCGACCTGTACTCGGTGAAGCCGGTGGACGTCCCGACGCTCAGGACCGCCGCGGAGGACACCGGCTGCCTCGTCACGGTCGAGGACCACCGCCCCGAGGGCGGGCTCGGCGACGCCGTGCTGGACGCGTTCACCGACGGGCGGCCGGTGCCGCGGCTGGTGCGCCTGGCCGTCCGCACGATGCCGGGGTCGGCCACCGCCGACGAGCAGCTGCGGGAGGCCGGGATCGACGCGCGGTCCATCGCCGACGCCGCCCGCCGCGCGCTGCTCCCCGCCTGAGCGACCGGTCCCTGAGCGTCCGGTCCCCGAGTCCCCGGTCGGGGCACGGCCCGCCGGCGCCGCCGGGAGGCGGGCGCCCGGCGGCGGAGCCGCGTCAGGCGCCCCGTTCGCCCTCCCCGCGCTCCCCCGGCCCGCGGTGCTCGAAGCGGGCCGCCGCGACGAAGTCGGGACGCGGGTCGAGCGCGGCGGCGAGCCGGAAGTGGGCGAGCGCCTCCTCGTCGCGGCTGCCGCGCTGAAGCGTGCGGGCGAGTGCGAAGTGCGCGTAGGCGTTGTCGGGTTCGCGCTCCACCACGAGGCGGAAGTCCTCCTCCGCCGACCGCAGCTGCGCGGCGAGGAAGTGCGCGCGGGCCCGCAGCAGCCGGGCCGCGGTGTTCTCCGGGTGGGCCGTCACGACCGGGTCGAGCAGCCGTACGGCACCCCGCGGGTCGCGGGCCCGAAGAAGCTGCTCGGCCGCGCGGTAGGCGATGACGTGGGTCTCCGGGGAGGCGTGGGTCACGGCACACTCCTTGGCTTCCGTACGCCCCGACCCAACGCCGGGGACCCTTGAGGTATTCCCCGCTTGTGCGGTGCGGTCGGCCCGGGGGACCCTGAACGGGATGCCCGCCGAGAACGCGACGTCCGCCGGCCCGCCCTCCGCCGCCGAGCCCGAGCCGCTGTCGCGGCGCCGCCGCCACGTCGTGCTCGCGGTGTGCTGCCTGAGCCTGCTCATCGTCAGCCTCGACGTGACCGCGCTCAACGTGGCGCTCCCCTCGTTGCAGCGGGACCTGGACGCGGGGGTGTCGGGCCTGCAGTGGACGCTCGACGCGTACACGTTGGTGCTGGCGTCGTTCCTGATGCTGGCCGGTTCGACGGCCGACCGGATCGGGCGGCGCCGGGTCTTCCGGACGGGCCTGGTGGTCTTCACCACCGGCTCCGTGCTGTGCGCGCTGGCCCCGTCGCTCGGCTGGCTCGTCGCCTTCAGGGCCTTCCAGGCGCTGGGCGGCTCGATGCTGAACCCGGTGGCGATGTCGATCATCACCAACACCTTCCGCGACCGCAGGGAGCTGGCCCGGGCGATCGGGATCTGGGGCGGCACCGTCGGCATCTCGATGGCGGCCGGCCCGATCCTCGGCGGGGCGCTCGTGCACGCGCTGGACTGGCGGGCCATCTTCTGGCTCAACCTGCCGATCGGACTGCTGGCGCTGGTCCTGACCGCCCGGTACGTGCCGGAGTCCCGCGCGCCGCGCCCGCGCCGCGTCGATCCCGTCGGTCAACTGCTGGTGATCGTGCTCCTCGGCTCGGTGACCTTCGGCATCATCGAGGGCGGCGGGGCGGGCTGGGCCTCGCCGCTGATCCTGGGGGCGTTCGCCGTGGCGCTGTGCGCGGTGGCGGCGATCGGCTGGTACGAGCCGCGCCGGGAGGAGCCCCTGCTGGAGCTCGGCCTCTTCCGCGGCGCGCCGTTCACCGGCGCCATCGCCATCGCCGTGGCCGCCTTCGCCGGCCTCGGCGGCTTCCTCTTCCTCAACACCCTCTACCTCCAGAACGAGCGGGGCCTCGACCCGCTCGCCGCCGGGGTCCACCTGCTGCCGATGGCCGCCACGACGCTGGTGTTCTCCCCTCTGTCGGGGCAGCTGACCGGGCTCCTCGGGCCCCGTCTGCCGGTGCTGTGGGCCGGGACGGCGCTGACCGCCAGCGGGGTGCTCTTCGTCGCGGGTGTCGCCGAGGACTCCCTGGCGGGGCTGTTCACGGCCTACGTGCTGTTCGGCATCGGGTTCGGCCTGGTCAACGCCCCCATCACCAACACGGCCGTGACCGGCATGCCGCGCGCCCGGGCCGGGGTCGCGGCCTCGCTGGCGTCCACCGGGCGGCAGGTCGGCTCGGCGCTGGGCATCGCCGTGGCCGGCGCGGTGCTGGCCGCCGGCTCGCGGTCCGCCGGCTGGTGGGTCCTGGTCTGCTGCGGCGCGCTGGTGCTGCTCGGCGCGGCGACCACGCCGCGCAGCCGGCGCCCGTCCCGGGCCCGGAGGCCTCGTGAGCGGGCGGAGCGGGGAAGCGGGCAGAAGAGAACCACGCCGCACGCATCGGGGAAACACGGGCGTCATCGGCCCTGACTATGCTCCGAGCACCCCACCCCCGCCACGCGCGCCCCGGCCCCGGTGACTTCCGTCGGCCGGCCCCGCCCGCGTGGCCGACGGTGGCGGGACACCCAGGAGAGTCACGGACGTGACGACCGTGGAAGGAGTGTCGCGATAGCTCTACGGATATGGCTCAGCAGCGCGGGAGCGGCCACGCCCCAGGTGATGCGGATGCTGCGGGAGAACCCCGACGCCGCGCCCGTCCGGATCTACGGCACCAACGTGGATGCCGCGGCGCCCGCGCTCACGGCCTGCGACGTGGCCGAGGTCGAACCCCACCGAGTACACAACGACGTCTACGCCGAGTTCGCGGTGGACTTCTGCCGCCGCCACCGGATCGACGTCCTGATCCCACCCCGCCGCCTGGACGCGCTCGCCGGGCACACGGACGCGTTCGCGGCGGTCGGCACCCGCCTGATGTGCTCCCCGCCCTCCGCGGTCGCCGTGCTGACCGACAAGAACCGCACCTACGAGGTGGCGCGCGCCATCGGCGTGCCGGTGCCCGAGTGGCGGGTCGTCTCGGACGCCGACGGGCTGCGGGAGGCCGTGGAGGAGCTTGCCCCCACCGCCGAGACGATCTGCATCAAGCCCGCGGGCGAGTACTCCGCCTTCGGGTTCCGCATCCTCGACGACGCGCCGCCGCGCCTGGCCGACCTGCTCGCCCCCGCCCGGCCGCTGGTCTCCGTGGCGGCGGTGGCGGAGGCGTTGAAGCGCGCCGCGGACGCGAACGAGCGGGTGCCGCGGTTCGTGGTGATGCCCTACCTCGACGGCCCCGAGGTGAGCGTGGACTGTCTCTCCACGCCGGGGGGCACCCTGCTGACCGGGGTGGCCCGCGCCAAACAGGGCCGCTATCGGCGGCTGTTCGCGGACCCCGAGGTGATCGGCATCGCCGAGCGGCTGGTGAGCCACTTCGGGCTGGCGTACCTGTCCAACGTGCAGCTGCGCCACCGGCACGGCAGGCCCGTGCTGTTGGAGGCCAACCCCCGTGCCTCGGCGGGCGTCTTCCAGACGGCCTTCGCGGGGGTGAACCTGCCGTGGGCCGCCGTGCGGCTGTCGCTGTGGGGCGACGCGGGGCCGCTCGGGCCGCTGCGCCTGGGGGGACGGGTCGCGGTCACCGAGACCGCCACCGAGGTCGGCGGGGAGGCGGGGCGGGGCGAGGCGGCCGGCCGCGTCACCGAGGGCGCGGGCGGTGACACCGGCGCCGTCGGCGACGCCGCGGCCGGGGTCCTGACGGGGACAGCCTCACGGCCGGCCCGGCCGGGCCGGCCGGCGGGACGACTGCCCGCGGCGCCCGTGTGACGCTGCCGCCGCCGACGCGCGGTGGCGGCGGGGGCGGCGCGGGAGGCCGAGGAGACGCCGCGGGGGGAAACCACCGCGGCGGACCCGCGTCAGGTCGCCCGGCCCGGCCCTCGTGAGCCGGCGGCTCCTCGGATCACGCGGGCGCGGGAGCCGGCGCCGTCGTCCCCCGGGCGACGAACCGCGCCGGCGGGGAGACGCGCCGGTCCACCGGCCGTCCGTCGACCAGCTCCAGCACCGACTCCGCGACGACGAGGCCGAAGTGGTGGACGTCCACGCTCATCACGCTCAGCGGGGGCGAGGCGAGCCGGCAGAGCGTGGAGTCGTCCCAGGCGAGGAGGGAGAGGCGTTCGGGGACGCGCACTCCCGCGCCGGTGGCCGCGGCGAGGCCGGCCACGGCCATCACGTCGTTGTCGTACAGGATCGCGGTGGGAGGCTCCTCGCGCGCCAGCAGCCGCGCCGTCAGCTCCGCCCCCGCCTCCGCCGTGTAGTCCCCCTCGACCAGCGACGGCCTGGCCCCGGCCTCGCGGCAGGCCGCGCGGAACGCCGCGCTCCTGGCGTGGGTGTGCAGCAGCCGCGCCGGGCCCGTGACCCTGGCGATACGGCGGTGGCCGAGGGCCAGCAGCTGGGCGACGGCCTCACGGACGGGGGTCGCGTGGTCGGTCCGCACCACCGCCATGGTCGGGACGTCGTGCGCCTCCTCGTCGTCCCCGGCGCCGACGAGCAGCGCGGGCAGGCCGAGGTCCCGCAGCACGGCCGGCCGCCGGTCCCCGACGGTGAGATCGACCACGACGACCGCGTCGACCAGGTGCCGCCGCGCCCACCGGCGGTGGGTGGTGATCTCCTCCTCCCGCGTCGGGACGACGTGCAGCAGGACGGACAGCCCGCGTTCGGCCAACCGCTCCTCGATGCCGGCGATGAACTCCATGAAGAACGGCTCCGCGCCCAGCTGACGCGCCGGCCGGGCGAGCACCAGGCCGACGGCGCCCAACGGCAGACCCTCGTCCCTGGAGTCCCTGGGCTCCCTGGCGCCCCTGGGCTCCCTGGCGTTCCCCGGGACGCTCACCTGTCCCCCGCGGCGAGCGAGTTGGCGCTGCGCAGCACCGGCGGGGCGGTGAGGCTCGTCGGGTCCAGCGAGGCGGAGGTCAGCACGGTGAAGGAGCGGCGCTCCCCGGCGAGCAACGGCACGAGCATGTCGTCGACGACGGCGTCGGGCGCCGCCCGGTCGGCCAGGAGGGCCACGTCCCTGGCGAAGGAGGCCGCGCGCACCTCGACCCGGTACCCGCCGGGCACGGCGACGGCGGAGGCGTCCAGCGGCGCCGGGTCGTAGGCGAGGTCGGGGTCCTCGGCGAAGAGGTGGACCACGCGGGCGGCGCCCGCGTCCGCCACGAGCAGTTCGCCGCCGGGGTCGGCGGGATCGACCAGGGGCGCGGGGAGTTCGAGGGCCGCGACGGCGCGGGTGGGCACGTCGAGGGAGAGCGTGGCGCTCGCGAGGGTCTCGCCGGTGAACGTGACGCGCCGGCAGCGCAGGCGGCCACGCCAGGGGACGCCGGTGTCGTTGACGGCGAGCAGCGTGGGCCGGCCCTCGCGGGGCTGGACGGTCAGCAGGCGGGGCGCGAAGGCGTGACGCAGGGCGTACCACAGCGGCTTGGGCCGCTCCTCGCTGTCGACGGCGGCCCAGGAGGTCACCGGCCAGCAGTCGTTGAGCTGCCAGACCAGGGCGCCGGCCGTCGTCGGCCAGTGGGAGCGGAAGTGCTCGACGCCGAAGGCGACGGCGCGGGCCTGGTTGAGCTGGGTGGCCCAGTGCCAGTCGGCGAAGGTGGCCGGCGGGGGCAGGTGGCCCGCCATGCCCCGGTCGAGCTTGTCCTGGCCGTCGACGGCCTTCTGGTGGAGCAGGAAGCCGGGCGAGGCGGTGGTCAGGGGGTCGTCGTGGATCCAGGTGGTGAGCGTCGTCCAGGTGGGCGGGCCCTGGAAGCCGAACTCCGAGCAGAAGCGCGGCACGTGGTCGCGGTAGGTGGTGTAGTCGCGGCGGTTCCAGACGTCCCACTCGTGGCGGGTGCCGTGGTGGGCGTCGTTGGGGTGGCCGTCGGGGGCGGTGGAGCGGGGGGTCTGGGGGCTGTTGTCGGTGTAGGGGCGGGTGGGGTCGAGTTCGGCGACGACGGCGGGGAGGAGCTCCGTGGCGTAGCGCCCGCCCCAGCTGCGGTCGCCGAGTTCCTCACGCCAGCCCCAGTCCTGGTGGCCCCAGAGGTTCTCGTTGCCGCCGTTCCACAGCGCGAGCGAGGGGTGGGAGGCGAGGCGGGAGACGTTCTCCCTCGCCTCGGCCTCGATCTCGCTCCACAGCGGCTCCTCCTCGGGGTAGGCGGCGCAGGCCAGGGCGAAGTCCTGCCAGACGAGGACGCCCCGCTCGTCGCAGACGTCGTAGAACGCGTCGGTCTCGTAGATCCCGCCGCCCCAGACGCGGAGCATGTTCATGTGGGCGCCCAGGGCCTGCGCCACGCGGCGCTCGACGCGCTCGCGGGTGACGCGGGTGAGGAAGTGGTCGTCGGGGATCCAGTTGGCGCCCTTGGCGAAGATCGGCGTGCCGTTGACGACGAGGGTGAACGGGGTCCCGACGTCGTCGGGGGTGGTGTCCACGGTGACGGTGCGGAACCCGACGCGGCGGGTGAGGCTGTCGAGGGGTTCGGCGTCGAGGGGCGCGGGGCGCGGTGCGAGGGGGGAGGCGGTGGCGCGGGTGGTGAGCTCGACGCGCAGCTCGTACAGCGGCTGGTCGCCGTGGCCGGCCGGCCACCACAGGCGCACGCCCGGGACGGCGAGGTCCACGAGGGCCGTGGTGGAGCCGGCCGGGAGGTGGGTGTGGGCCTGGTGGCCGGCCACGGTGACGGCGAGGGCGAGGTCGGTCTCCTCGCCGAGGCCGGCGCGTTCGACCTCCGCGTGCACCTCGACGCGTCCCGTGCCGTCGGGGTCGACGGTGACCAGGGGCCGCACGCGCGCGAGGCGGGCGGTGTGCCAGCGCTCCAGCCGCACGGGCCGGTGGATGCCGGCGGTCTGGAGGTCGGGTCCCCAGTCCCAGCCGAAGGAGCAGGCCATCTTGCGGACCATGTTGAACGGGTGCTGGTAGGCGTGGGGGCGCCGGCCGAGCTCGCGCTCGACGGCCTCGGCGTGGGCGAGGGCGGAGTGGAAGGTGACGGCGAGTTCCAGCGGCCCGCCGTCGCCGTCGGCGCCGAGGAGGGCGCGGACGTCGAAGCGGTGGGAGCGGTGCATGTTGGCGACCCGGCCGAGGAGGTGGCCGCCGAGTTCGACGGTGGCGACGGTGTCGAGGCCGTCGAAGGCGAGGTCGACCCGCTCGTCGGGAGCGGCGGGTTCGGCGGCCAGGGTCGTGGTGTAGCGCCACTCCGCGCGGTGGGCCCAGGCCAGGGCCTCCTCGTTCCGGTCGAGGTACGGGTCGGGGACGAGCCCCGCGGCGAGCAGGTCGAGGTGGGCGCTGCCGGGCACCCGCGCCGGCACGGTGCGGCCGGCGATCTCCCCGGGGACCGGTCCCGCGACCGCCGTCAACTGCCAGCCCTCGTGCACGGTACGACGGATCATCGTGGCGCCACTCCCAGCGTCTCGGGTGCTTCTTCATTCTCCACGCACCAGCGTGCGATTCTTATTCAGCTGAACAAAGTAAGTCAACAACGACATCCGGAGGGGCTCCGACACCATGGCACCCGACAGCTCCGACCATCTCCTCCACCTGCGCGCGGCCGGCGTCAGCCTCGTCCTGGACCTCTCCGGCCGCCGCCTGCCCCGCGTCGTGCACTGGGGCGCCGACCTCGGGCCGCTCGCCCCCGAGGAGTTGGCCGCCCTCCACCTCGCCCAACGGCCCCAGCCCATCGGTTTCTCCGTGGACGGCCCGGTGCCCGTCGCCGTGCTGCCCGAGCAGTCCGCCGGCTGGCTCGGCACGCCGGGCCTGGTGGGCAACCGCGGCGGCGCCGACTTCTCCACCGCCTTCGTCACCGAGGAGATCACCGGGGACGTCACCGAGGACGTCGCCCGCGAGGGCGGCCACCTCCGTGTCACCGCCCGCGACGACGTCGCCGGCCTGAGCCTGACGCTCACCGTCGAGCTGACCCCGGCCGGCCTGGTGCGCCAGCGCGCCACCCTCACCAACGAGGGCACCACGCCGTTCTCCCTCGACGCCCTCCACCTCACGCTGCCGGTGCCCACCCACGCCACGGAGCTGCTCGACTTCACGGGACACCACCTGCGGGAACGCACCCCGCAACGCGCGCCGTTCAGCCAGGGCCTGCGGGTGCGGGAGAACCGCACGGGCCGCACCGGCTACGACGCGGCCTATCTCCTGGTCGCCGGCACCGCCGGCTTCGGCAACCGCACGGGCGAGGTCTGGGGCGTCCACACCGCGTGGTCCGGCAACCACCGCACCGTCGCCGAACGCACCTTCCACGCGGTGGCGCTCCTGGGATCGGGGGAACTGCTGCTGTCCGGCGAGATCCTGCTCCGCCCCGGCGAGAGCTACGCCTCACCCTGGCAGTTCGCCTCCTACGCCGCGAACGGCCTCGACGAGCTGTCGGCCCGCTTCCACCGCGAGCTGCGCGCCAGGCCCGAGCACCCCTCGCGCCCCCGCCCCGTCGTCGTCAACACCTGGGAGGCCGTCTACTTCGACCACGACCTCGACCGCCTGCGCCGGCTCGCCGACGCCGCCGCCGCGGTGGGCGCCGAGCGCTTCGTCCTGGACGACGGCTGGTTCGGCTCGCGCCGCGACGACCGACGGGGGCTCGGGGACTGGTACGTCTCACCCGAGGTCTGGCCCGAGGGCCTCACCCCGCTGATCGACCACGTCACGGGCCTGGGCATGGAGTTCGGGCTGTGGGTCGAGCCGGAGATGGTCAACGAGGACTCCGAACTGGCCCGCGCCCACCCCGACTGGATCATGGCGACCGGCGACCGCCTGCCGGGAGCCGCCCGCCACCAGCAGGTGCTCGACCTCGCCCGCCCCGAGGCGTTCGCCCACATCCTCGCGCGGGTGGACGCGCTGCTGACCGCGTACCCGATCGCGTACCTGAAGTGGGACCACAACCGCGACCTGGTCGAGGCCGGCCACCAGCCCGGCGGCCACGCCGGCGTCCACGACCAGACCCTCGCCGTCTACCGGCTGATGGACGAACTGCGCCGCCGCCACCCGGGCCTGGAGATCGAGTCCTGCTCCTCCGGCGGCGGGCGGGTCGACCTGGAGATCCTCGGGCGCACCGACCGCGTCTGGGTCTCGGACTGCATCGACGCCCTGGAGCGGCAGCGGATCCAGCGCTGGACGAACGCGCTCATCCCGCTGGAGCTGATGGGCACCCACGTGGGGGCCGGCCTGGCGCACACCACCGACCGCCGCCACCCGGTGGACTTCCGCGCCGGCACCGCCCTCTTCGGCCACTTCGGCATCGAGTGGGACCTGACCCGCGCCACCCCCAAGGAGCTGGCCCGGCTCACGGAGTGGGTCGCGCTCTACAAGGAGCTGCGCCCACTGCTGCACGGCGGGGTCGCGGTCCACGGCGACCACCAGGACCCGGCGTTCGAGCTCCACGGCGTGGTGGCCGAGGACGCCTCCGACGCGCTGTTCGCCCTCGTCGCCACCGCCACCTCGGCCGCCTACCCACCGGGCCCGGTCCGGCTGCCCGGCCTCGCGGCGGACGCCGTCTACCACGTCAGGCCGCAGCCACCGGGCGAGGTGCCCGACGGCAACGCCCACCGCTGGGGCGTGGCGCTGCCGTGGTGGACCGACGAGGGCGTCCGGCTGCCGGGCCGCGTGCTGGAGACGGCCGGCCTCCAGACGCCGGTCCTCTTCCCCGAACGGCTGGTGCTGCTGCGCGCCACCCGCGTGTGAGGCGGCCGGCGCGGGGACGCACCGCGAGGCCACGTCGGGGCCGAACATCAGAGCGCGCCTAAACTATGCGTAGCCCAGCGTCACTTAGCGCTGCGTGACAGAGCGCTGGCAGGGAGGATGCAAGTGAGTGGTCCGGCGGGAGCCACCCCCCACGCCAGCAGCCAGGCGGCCGTGCTCGACGTCATCCGGGCCGCCGGGACGATCAGCCGCGTCGGACTCGTCAGGACGACGGGCTTCACGGGAGCCACGATCTCGACCGTGGTCCGACGGCTGATCGACGACGGCCTCGTGGTGGAGACCGGGCGCGCGGAGTCCACCGGCGGCAAGCGCCGCGTCCTGCTCCAGCTCAACCAGGACTCCCGCTACGCCGTCGGGGTCCACCTCGACGACGCCGGCTTCACCTACGTCCTGACCAACCTCGGCGGCTCCGTCGTCACCCGCATGACGCGTGCCGGCTTCGGCGCGCAGGAGCCCGCCGTCGTGGTGGCCCGGATGGCGCAGGAGGTCAAGGCCCTCGTCGACGGCGCCGACATCGACCGCACGCGCCTGCTCGGACTCGGCCTGGTGGCCCCGGGGCCGCTCAACCAGGCCACGGGCATGCAGGTGCTCCCACCCGCCATGCGGCGCTGGGAGGACTTCCCCCTGGAGGGGGAGCTGGCCGCGGCCACCGGCCTGCCGGTCGTGCTGGACAACGACGCCACCGCGGCGGCCCTCGGCGAGCACTGGTCCGGCGGCGTCGAGGCCGCGGCCACCCTGGCCGCCGTCTACATGGGCACGGGCATCGGCGCCGGCCTGCTGATCAACGGCATCCCGTACCGCGGCCCGAGCGGCAACGCGGGCGAGATAGGCCACATCTGCCTCGACGCGGCCGGACCCGAGTGCTGGTGTGGCGCCCGCGGCTGCACCGAGGTGCTGGCCGGACCGCGCACCGTCGTGGCCGCGGCCCGCCGGGACCCGGACCTGATGCGGGCGGTCGGCCTCTCCCCCACGCCGGAGCGCGCGCGGCGCGTCGCCGACTTCGCGGCCGTCACACGCGCCGCGCTGGGGGGCGAGCCGCGCGCGCGGGCGCTGTTGGAGCGTTCCGCCCGCTACCTCGCCGTGGCCACCCGGACCCTGGCGAACGTCATGGACCTGCAACAGGTCGTGCTCACCGGCCCGAGCCTCGCCATCGCCGGCTCGATCTACCTGCCGGTGGTCCGCGAGGAGCTGGACCGCTCCTTCTTCTCCCGCGCCACCCACACGGTCGCGGTGCGCCTGTCGCGTTCGGCGGCGACCGCGCCCGCGATCGGCGCGGCGGCCATGGTGTTGCAGTCCGAACTCGTCCCGCTGCGCGAGGGCCTGCGGCTGCCGGACAACCTCGCCGACGCGGAGCCCACCGCCCGCGATCCGGAGCCCGAGGCCCGCTGAGCGGCCGCCACGACGGGAGCCGGAAGCGCTCTGTGGCCGGGACACGTCACGCGGCGTCAGCCTCTCCCCTCCCCTGTCCTCTTACGGGTTAATTCGTCAGCACGTGTACATGACGGTCAGGACGGGCGGGGACAGATCGGTCGTCCGGGCGAACAGCCGCGCCGCGGCTGCTCGTCATGTTCCGAGTGATCCTGGAGTGCTGGAGTGGAACCCTCCGACACCGTGTGGAGCTGTCCCTTCGACTTCGCCGAGGGCCTGGAGTTCGACCCTCACCTACGGCGTCTGATGACCGAGGCGCCCGTCGCCCGGATCCGCATGTCCTTCGGCGAGGGCGAGGCGTGGCTGGTCACCCGGTACGAGGACGTGCGGTTCGTCACCACCGACCGCCGCTTCAGCCGCGCGGCCGTGATCGGGCAGGACTTCCCCCGGATGACCCCCGAGCCGATTGTGCAGTCGGAGTCGATCAACCTCATGGACCCGCCGCAGAGCAGCCGGCTGCGCAAGCTCGTCTCGCAGGCCTTCACCACCCCGCGCGTCGAGGCGATGCGGCCCAAGACGCAGCGGATCGTGGACGCGCTGCTGCACGAGATGGCCGACCACGGCTCGCCCGCCGACCTCGTCAAGCACGTGTCGATGCAGCTGCCGCTCACCACCATCTGCGAGGTCCTCGACATCCCGCACGACGACCGGTCCGAGCTGCGGCGCCGCCTGGCGTCGATGCAGTCGATCGGGGCGGGCAGCCGGGAGGCCGCGGTGCTCGCGAAGGCCGAGCTGCGGTCGTACTTCGGCGAGCTGACGCGGGCGCGCCGCGAGAACCCGGGCGACGACCTGATCAGCTCGCTGGCCACCGCCCGGGACGGGGACGACGTCCTCAGCCCCGACGAGCTGACCGTGATGGCGATCGTCCTGCTGATGACCGGTCACGACACGAGCACCTACCAGCTGAGCAACGTCACCTACCTGCTGCTGACCCGCCCCGCCGACCTGGCCAGGCTCCGGGAGAACCCCGACGCGCTGCCGCGCGCGCTGGAGGAGATGCTGCGGTACATCCCGTTCCGCAAGGGCGTGGGCATCCCGCGCATCGCCACGGAGGACGTCGAGGTCGGTGGCGTCATGATCCGCGCCGGCGAGACCGTGCACGTCTCGTACCTGGCGGCCAACCGCGACCCGTGCCGCTTCGAGCGGCCCGACGAGCTCGACCTCGACCGGCCGCCGTCGCCCCACATGACCTTCGGCTGGGGGTCGCACCACTGCATCGGCTCGCCGCTGGCGCTGATGGAGATCGAGCTCACCCTCCGCAGCCTCTTCTCGCGTTTCCCGGGGCTGCGCCTGGCCATCCCGCCCGAGGAGGTTCGCTGGAACACCGAGTCCATCTGGCGCTACCCGCTGGAGCTCCCGATCGCCTGGTGATCCGGAGGCGGACGGCACGGCGGGGCGTCACGGCCGGTTGGAGGCACCGGCACCGGCGACCCCCGCGGGGTCCGCCCGCCGTCGTCCGGCACCACGCGCACGTCACCGGGGACCACCCGACCGCCGCGCCTGAGCGCGGACACCGCGTCACCGCGGACACCACGACACCACACCACCCAACCAACAGCCATCGATGCCGCGGCGTCGGCGCGACACGCCGTCCGCGGTGTGGGAGGGGATCATGGCAACACTGTGCAGACCGGCCATCGCCGTTCCGGACCACGTCATCACCATGGAGGACACGCTCCGCCTGGCACGCACGCACCACGCCGACCACCCGCAGCTCGGACTCGTGCTGCGGCTGATCAGCAACACCGGGGTCCGCACCCGACACCTCATCCAGCCCATCGAACAGACGCTCCAGCATCCCGGCTTCGAGACGCGCAACCTGCTCTACGAGCGGGAGGCCAAACGGCTCGTGCCACCCGTCATCGAGTCGGCCCTGGAGCACGCGGGCGTCGGCGTCCGCGACATCGACCTGATCGTCTACGTCTCGTGCACCGGCTTCATGATGCCGTCGCTGACGGCGTGGATCATCAACGAGATGGGGTTCAGGGCGGAGACCAGGCAGCTGCCGATCGCGCAGCTCGGCTGCGCGGCCGGCGGCGCGGCCATCAACCGGGCGCACGACTTCTGCCTGGCCTACCCGGAGGCCAACGCGCTGATCGTGGCCTGCGAGTTCTGCTCCCTGTGCTACCAGCCGACCGACCTCGGCGTCGGCTCGCTGCTGTCCAACGGCCTCTTCGGCGACGGCGTGGCCGCCGCCGTGGTCCGGGGCCGGGGCGGCACCGGGGTCGCGCTGGAGCGCAACGGCTCGCACCTGGTCCCCGACACGGAGGACTGGATCTCCTACGCGGTGCGGAACACCGGCTTCCACTTCCAGCTCGACAAGCGGGTCCCCACCACGATGAAGATGCTGGCCCCGGCGCTGCGGGCGCTCAGCGAGCAGCACCGCTGGAACGTCTCGCGGCTCGACTTCCAGATCGTGCACGCCGGGGGCCCACGGATCCTCGACGACCTGTGCACCTTCCTCGAGGTCGACCCGGAGATGTTCCGCTACAGCCGGGCCACCCTGACCGAGCGGGGGAACATCGCCAGCTGCGTCGTCTTCGACGCGCTGGAGCGGCTCTTCGCGGACGGTGGCGTCCCCGACGCGGCCCGCGGGCTCATCGCCGGCTTCGGTCCCGGCATCACCGCCGAGATGGTGCTCGGCCGCTGGGTCGCGAGCCCCGAGGCGAGCCCGGACGCGGCGCCGCGCGCGGCGCGGCCCCGCCTCGACCACGTCGCCCACGGGCGGCGGGCCGAGGAGCAGGCCGGCGTCGGGTAGCACGACGGGCGGTCGGCCGGCTCACCCGAGGGCGGGCCGGCCGACCGCCCCCTCGCCCGCGAAGTACGCCTCGACCACCGCCTGGTGGGTGGGGAACGCGAGCGGGACCGGAGCGTCGATCACGAGCCACTCGGTGGCCTCCGGGGTCGCGGCCGGCTCGGGCAGCGAGTCCGCGCGACGGGGTGCGAGGAGGGCGAAGACGTTCAGCGTCCTGTCGCCCTCCCGCACGTCGACGAGCGTGACGTCGTCCGGCGACGCCACCAGCCCCGTCTCCTCCCGCAACTCCCGCACCGCGGCCTCCCGCCAGGTCTCACCCAGCTCCATGTACCCACCGGGCAGGGCCAGCTCGCCACGGAACGGCTCGATGTCCCGCCGCACGACGACCAGCCCCGTCCGGCCCTCCCGCTCGACGGGGAGCAGGGCGACGGCGACGGGCAGCGGGTTGAGCCAGAGCGTCTCGCCGCAGCCCGCGCAGTCCCGGGGCCAGCCGGCCGTCCCGTCGTACGGGACGCCGCAGAAGGGGCAGTGGGTGACGTGACGGCCGTAGGTGTAGGTCATGGTCCATGATGGCGCGGCGCGGGCCGCTTCAGGACTTGCGGGCCATGCCTCCCACCATGAGGCGCTGGGCTATGGTCAGCGGCTCGGCGACGGGCGCGTCCGGGCGCCACAGCGGCAGCGGCACGACGCCGGGCTCCAGCATCTCGAAGCCCTCGAAGTACGCCTCGATCTCCGCCACCGTGCGGAAGCGGCCGGTGCCGAGGAACTCCAGCATGGTCTCCTCCACGGCGCGCGCCTCGGGCCCCGTGTCGCTGAAGCAGGTGATCAGCAGGTGGCTGCCGGGCGGCACGGCGCGCATGTACGCCTCGACGATGCCGCGCGGGTCCTCGTCGTCGTGCAGGTGGTGCAGGATGCCCACGAGCAGGACGCCGACGGGCCGGGAGAGGTCGACCAGCCGCCGCAGGCTGGGGTGGGACAGCACGGACTCCGGCTCGCGCAGGTCGGCGGTGATGACGGCCGTCCGCTCGTTCTCCTCCAGCAGGGCCCGGCCGTGCGCGAGCACGATCGGGTCGTTGTCCACGTAGACGACGTGGGCCCCGGGGTTGTGGCGCTGCGCCACCTGGTGGGTGTTCTCCAGCGTCGGCAGGCCGGCGCCGAGGTCGACGAACTGGTCGATGCCGACCTCCGTCGTCAGGTACCGCACGGCCCTGCCGAGGACCGCGCGGTTGAACCAGCCCACGTCGCTGATGTGGGGCATGTCGCGCCGCACCGCGTCGGCGACGGCGCGGTCCACCTCGTAGTTGTCCTTCCCTCCGAGTACCGCGTCGTAGACCCGGGCGATACTCGGCTTGCTCAGGTCGACACCGGGTGGGGCCTCCTGGTCCCCCGCGACCATCGCCGACCCGCTCTTCTCCTCCGCCACCGTGACCTTCCTCACACCCTCGCGTGCACGAGCACCCCAGGGTAGTCGCGCGTCAACTCCGTTGCCACCAGGGGCGCTTACGCGGCGTCAGCTTCCGATCCCGTGGCGCGGGAGGCCAGCGACGGGACGGCCGCCGGCGTCTCGTGGTCGGGAGCGGCGAGGAGGGGCAGGAGGTCGGCGACGGCCGCGCGGCCGGCGCGGTTGGCGCCGACGGTGCTGGCCGAGGGCCCGTAGCCGACGAGGTGGATCCGCGGGTCCCGCACCACGCGGGTGCCGGTGACCCGGACGCCGCCGCCCGGCTCGCGCAGGCGCAGCGGGGCGAGGTGGTCGAGGGCGGCGCGGAAGCCGGTGGCCCACAGGATGCTGTCGGCCGCGACCTCGCGGCCGTCGTCCCAGGCCACCCCGGTGGGGGTGATCCGGTCGACCATCGGCTGCCGGTCGAGGACGCCCGCGGCGCGGGCGCGGCGCATCTCCTCCGTCATCGGCAGGCCGGTGACGGAGACGACACTGCGCGGCGGCAGCCCCTCCCTGACCCGCTCCTCGACCATGGCGACGGCCTCCCTGCCCTCCACCTCGCCGAAGAGGCCCTCCCGGAAGATCGGTGGCCGGCGCGTGACCCAGGTGGTCGCGGCGGCGACCTCGGCGATCTCCATCAGGTGCTGCACGCCCGAGCTGCCGCCGCCGACGACCACGACCCGTTCGCCGGTGAACGCCGCCGGCCCCGGGTACTGGGCGGTGTGCAGCTGACGGCCGAGGAAGTCGCCCCGGCCCGGCACGTGGGGCCAGAACGGGCGCTCCCAGGTGCCGGTGGCGTTGATCAGGGCGCGGGTGCGCCACTCCCCCGCGCTGGTGGACACGAGCAGGCGGCCGTCGCCGGCCTCGCGTACGGCGCGCACGTCGACCGGGCGCAGCACGGGCAGGGCGAAGGCACGCTCGTAGGCCGTGAAGTACTCGGCGATGACCTCGGAGGAGGGGCGGTCGGGGTCGGCGCCGGTCAGCTCCATGCCGGGCAGGGCGTGCATGCCGTGCACCCTGCCGTAGGTCAGGGTCGGCCAGCGGAACTGCCAGGCGCCGCCGGCGCGCGGCGCGTGGTCGAGGACGACGAAGCCGCCGCCGGGCTCGACGCCGCGACGGCGCAGGTGGTAGGCGGCGGAGAGGCCGGCCTGGCCGGCGCCGACGACCACGACCGCCACGTCCCGCGACTGGTTCATGCTTCTACCAACCATCCGGGGGCGCCGTGGCTTCCCCGGGGGTTCACTGGTGGCGTGGCCGGGTCCTGTCTGTTCTGCGCGATCATCGACGGCGAGGTGGAGCACCACCGGGTCCTCGACGACGAGGTGGCGGTGGCCTTCCTCGATCACCGTCCGCTGTTCCCCGGGCACGTGCTGGTGCTGCCCCGTCGCCACGTGGCGACGCTGACGGACCTGCCGGAGGAGGCGGTGGGGCCGTTCTTCTCCCGGGTGCGGCGCGTCACCGGCGCGGTGGAGCGGGGGATGGCGGCGGCGGGCTCGTTCGTCGCCGCCAACAACCGGGTCAGCCAGTCGGTGCCCCACCTCCACGTGCATGTCGTGCCGCGCACGCCGCGGGACGGACTGCGGGGCTTCTTCTGGCCGCGGACGCGCTACGCCGACGCGGCCCAGGCGGCGGGGGTCGCGGCGCGGCTGCGCGCGGCGCTCAGGGACGGTCCGGGTGGTGGGGGCGGGGGCTGAGGACGTCGCCGAGGCTGTAGCTGACGGGCTCCTCCAGCTGCTCGTAGGTGCACTCGCGCGGCTCGCGGTCCGGCCGCCAGCGGACGAACTGGGTGGTGTGGCGGAAGCGGTCGCCCTGCATGTGGCCGTAGGCCACCTCGCAGACGCGCTCGGGACGCAGGGGCACCCAGGAGAGGTCCTTCTTCCCCGACCAGCGGCTCGGGGCTCCCGGCATGCGGCTGGTCTCGTGGGCCTCCTCCCGCGTCCACGACTCCCAGGGGTGGCCGGCGACGGAGTCCATGACGAGCGGCTGGAGCTCGGTCATCAGCTCGCGCCGCCGGCGCATCGGGAAGGCGCCGCAGACCCCGACGTGCTGGAGGGTGCCGCCGGCGTCGTAGAGGCCGAGCAGCAGCGAGCCGACGACGGGGCCGCTGGTGTGGTGGCGCAGTCCGGCCACGACGCAGTCGGCGGTCCGCTCGTGCTTGGTCTTCACCATGACCCGCTGGCCGGGGCGGTAGGGGAGGTCGAGGCGCTTGGCGACGACGCCGTCGAGGCCGGCGCCCTCGAAGCGGTCGTACCAGTCGCGCGCCAGGGCGAGGTCGTCGGTGGCGGGGGCGAGGAAGACGGGCTGGTGGCTGTCGCGCAGCGCCTCGGCGAGGGCGGCGCGCCGCTCGCTGAGCGGGGACTCCATCAGGGAGTCGTCGCCGAGGGCCAGCAGGTCGAAGGCCACGAAGCTGGCCGGGTTGCGCGCGGCCAGGGTGCGGACCCGGGAGGCGGCGGGGTGGATGCGCTCGGTGAGGGTGTCGAAGTCCAGGCGCCCCTCGACGGCGATGACGATCTCGCCGTCGAGGACGCAGCGCTCGGGGAGGTGCTCGCGCAGGCCCGTCACCAGCTCGGGGAAGTACCGGACCAGGGACTTGCCGGTGCGGCTGCCGATCTCGACCTCGTCGCC
Source organism: Streptomyces sp. 4N509B (assembly GCF_052245655.1). Classification (NCBI taxonomy): domain Bacteria; kingdom Bacillati; phylum Actinomycetota; class Actinomycetes; order Kitasatosporales; family Streptomycetaceae; genus Streptomyces; species Streptomyces sp. 4N509B. Next base: position 123,225 of record NZ_JBQQBZ010000011.1, on the reverse strand, counting down.
GTCGCGGAAGACGATGGCGCGGAAGCCGTCCCACTTGGCCTCGTAGTGCATGCCGGGCGGGATCTCGGAGGCGGAGCGGGCGAGCATCGGCTTGACGGGCGGCATCACGGGAAGATCCATAGCGGAATCGTCCCAAATTTGTCTTGGATTGTCCGATAATGGACAGCTGTCCTATGGTGTGGCTATGGCAAAGGCCGTCGAACTGGAGGTCGCCGGACGCACCGTTCGCGTGTCGAACCCGGACAAGATCTACTTTCCGGAGCCCGGCTACACCAAGCTGGACGTCGTGCGGTACTACGCGGCGGTCGGCGAGGGCGCGCTGCGCGCGCTGCGGGACCGCCCCACGACCCTCCAACGCCATCCCGACGGCGTGACGGGCGAGTCGTTCTACCAGAAGCGGGCCCCCGGCAACCGCCCCGACTGGATCCCCACGGCGCGCATCGGCTTCCCGAGCGGTCGCTTCGCCGACGAGATCTGCCCGACCGAGCCGGCGGCCGTGGTGTGGTGCGCCAACCTCGGATGCCTGACCTTCCACCCCTGGCCGGTGCGGCGCGAGCGCCCCGACCACCCCGACGAGCTGCGCATCGACCTCGACCCGCAGCCGGGCACCGACTACGAGGACGCGGCCAGGGCCGCGCTCCGGCTCCGGGAGCTGCTGGCCGAGGCGGGGATGAAGGGCTGGCCGAAGACCTCCGGTGGCAGGGGCCTGCACGTGCTGGTGCCGATCGCGCCCGAGTGGACCTTCACCGAGGCACGGCACGCGGTCATCGCCCTGGGCCGGGCGCTCGAACGGGAGGACCCCGACCGGGTCACCACGGCGTGGTGGAAGGAGGAGCGCGGCGAGCGGATCTTCGTCGACTACAACCAGATGGCCCGCGACCGCACCGTCGCCAGCGCCTACTCCGTGCGGGCGAGGCCGCGCGCGACGGTGTCGGCGCCGCTGCGCTGGGAGGAGGTGCCCGACGCGCGGCCCGAGGACTTCACCCTGACCACCATGCAGGAGCGCTACGCCGCCGAGGGGGACGTCCACGCCGAGATGGAGCGCGAGGTGTACCGCCTGGACACGGTGCTGGAGTGGTACGAGCGCGACGAGCGCGACCACGGCGTCGGCGAGCTGCCGTACCCGCCGGACCACCCCAAGGCGGAGGGCGAGCCACGGCGCGTCCAGCCGAGCCGTGCCCGGCGTGACCGCCCGGAGTCGTAGCCCTTCCGGCCGGCGGCGCGGGACGCGGTGCCGTCGGCGGCGCTTGCCGTGGAGTCCGCTCCAGCACATAGCCTCCCCTCCAACCAGCGAGCAAGGAGCACGGAATGCGACTCGGAGTGCACGTGTGGGACTTCAGCGGCGGGGACGGTGGCCCCGCCGCGATCGGGGACGACCTCGTGCGGGTCGCCCACGCCGCCGAGGCGGCCGGGGTGGGCTGGCTGTCGGTGATGGACCACTACTTCCAGATGGACGCCGTCGCTCCGGCGGAGGACCCGATGCTGGAGGGCTACACCACGCTCGGCTTCCTCGCCGGCCACACCAGCACCGTCCAGCTGGGCCTCCTCGTCACCGGCGTGACCTACCGCCACCCCGGCCTGCTGGCCAAGGCCGTCACCACGCTCGACGTCCTCTCCGGCGGCCGGGCCGTGCTCGGCATCGGCGCCGCCTGGTACGAGCGCGAGCACCGGGGCCTCGGCGTGCCGTACCCCGCCGTGCCCGAGCGGTTCGACCGGCTGGAGGAGACGCTGCGGATCTGCCGGCAGATGTGGGACCCCGAGAACAACGGGCCGTTCGTCGGCACGCACTACGAGCTCGCCGAGACCCTCTGCTCGCCGCCACCCGTCAGCCGCCCCCACCCGCCGATCCTCATCGGCGGCGGCGGGGAGCGCAGGACGCTGCGGCTGGTGGCCCAGTACGGCGACGCCTGCAACCTCTTCGCCGAGGACCCGCAGGTCGTCGCCCACAAGCTGAACGTGCTGCGGCGCCACTGCGAGGAGGTCGGCCGCGACGAGTCGGAGATCCGCAAGACCGTGCTGTACGAGGGCGAGTCGCTGGCCCGCGGCGACCTGGAGGAGTTCGTGGAGGAGATGCGCGGCTACGCCGGCCTCGGCATCGAGACCGTGATCCTGATGGCCGGGCGCGGCGAGGACCGGCCGGCCTGGATCGAGCGGGTCTGCGCGCCCGCCGTGCCGCGGCTGGCCGAACTCGGCCGGGTCTGAGGGCTGTCCGCACAGCCCCGCCGGGGCCGCGGCGTCGTGAGCCCGCTGGTGGGAGGGCGGGAGGACCTTCAGAGGCTGGCGTCCGGATCCTCGTGGGCCGGCGCCGCGCGGGGATCCGGACGGCAGACGCCGGAGGACCCCGCGCGGGCGTCGGCGGGGCGTGCGGCGGGGCGTGCGGCGGCGGCGCGGCCACGCCGGCTCAGCCTGAGGTAGGCCAGGGCCGCGCCGGCCAGGGCCAGCGGCCACAGCAGGTAACGCCCCGTCATCAGCAGCAGCGCCAGGACCGCGACGAGCGAGACGGCCGCCGCCCGCCGCCCCGCGCTGCCCCGGGGCAGCAGCCGCAGGGCGGCGGCCACGCCGATCGCGTAGACCGTCACGAACGATCCGGTCGCGAGCATCACCAACGGGCCGGTGTCCGCCCCGGTCACGGCGACCACGCCCAGCACGCAGAAGGCGAGGGTCGCGACGACGGCGAGGCTGCGGCGCGGCACCTGTCCCGCGACGCCGCCCCGGGCCAGGCCACGGGGAAGCGCGCCGTCGCGGGCGAGGGCCGCGCCGAGGTTGGCGGCCCCTGCGTAGTAGGTGTTCATCGCGCCGAAGGTCAACAGCAGCGCGACGACGGCGGCCAGCACCCGGGCGTCGCCGCCCAGGCCGTGGGCCATCAGCTCGCCGAGCGGCGCCCGCTCCGTTGCCGCGCCGGCACCGAGCACGACGACGACGGCGAAGGCGACGGACAGGTACAGCACCCCGACGAGGACGACCGCGGCGGCCGTCGCCCGGGGCAGGTCGGTGGCGGGGCGGCGGAACTCCCCCGCCAGGTGGGTGATCGCCTCCCAGCCGGCGAAGCTCCACACCAGCAGGGTGGCGGCGGAGCCGACCGCCGCGAGGCCGTGCGGGGCGAACGGCGTCAGGTTGTCCAGCCGCGCGTCGGGCAGGGACAGCAGCACGGCCGTCGCGAGCAGCACCACCAGCAGGGCGGCCAGGAGGAGTTGGAGGCGCCCTCCGAGGCGCAGGCCCACGGCCCCCACGAGGGTCACGACGGCCATCAGCGCGGCGGCCGTGACGACCACCGTGGTCGTGCCGCCGCCCGTGGCCGCGGCCACGTACTCGCCGCCGAAGCACGCCGCGGCCGTCGCGCCCGGCGGCACGGCCAGGTAGAAGCACCAGCCGACGACGGCCGCGGCGCGGTCGCCGAAGGCCAGCCGCGCGTACGTGGCGACGCCTCCGCCGTCGGGGTGGCGGGCGCCGAGCGCGGCGAAGGTGCCGGCCAGCGGCGCCGACAGGACGACCAGCGCCAGCCACGCCAGCAGCGAGGCGGGCCCCGCCGCCTCGCTCGCGAGCGCCGGCAGCGCGATCACGCCGGTGCCGAGCACCGCGCCCACGTACAGGGCGGTGCCCTGCGCGGCGGTGAGCCGGCCGCCCGTCTCGGCGGGCGCCGGGGCCGCCACGGCCGGTGCCGTGCCCGGCGCGGGGGCGGAGAGGTGCGCGGCGGCGGACGCGGAGGTGGACGGAGGGGCGGACGGAGAGGTGGGCGTGTGGGGCATGGGGCCAGCCTCACCGGCGGCGTCCTCCCGGACCATCGGCAGAAACGCCATGGTGCGCTAAATTCCTGCCATGACGACGGAAGGCGATGCCCGCACGAGGAGGGGCGCCTACGCGACGGGCGGGGCCGACGCGAGCCGACGCCCCCACGTCATCGCCCTCGCGGTGACGGACGGCACCCCCACCTTCGAACTCGCGGTCCCCTGCGAGGTCTTCGGCATCGACCGCTCCGACCTCGTCGACCCGTGGTACGAGCTGCGGATGTGCGCGGGCGAGGAGGGCACGCTGCGGACCGCGACGGGCCTGGTGGTGCCCACGCCGTACGACCTCGACGACCTCGTCGCGGCCGACACGGTCATCGTGGCGGCCTGCGCCAGGTCCCGGCAGCTCGACCCGCCGCCGGGCCTGGTCGCGGCCGTGCGCAAGGCCCACGAGCTGGGGCGCCGCGTCGTGTCGCTCTGCGCGGGCGCGTACGTGCTGGCCGCCGCGGGGCTGCTGGCCGGCCGGCGCGCCACCACGCACTGGATGAACGCCGCCGACTTCGCCCACCGTTACCCGGAGGTCCGCTTCGACCCCGGCCCGCTCTACGTCGACGAGGGCGACCTGCTGACCTCGGCCGGCACCGGCTCGGTCATCGACCTGTGCCTGCACCTCGTCCGCCGCGACCACGGCGCGGCCGTGGCCAACGAGGTCGCCCGCCGGATGGTCGTGCCGCCGCACCGGGAGGGCGGTCAGGTCCAGTACGTCCGGCCCCCCGTCCGCGCGACGACGGCCGACGACGGCCTGGCCCTCGTGCTCGCCTGGGCCCGCGAGCGGCTCCACGAGCCGCTGACGGTGCGCCGCCTGGCCCGCGTGGCGCACCTGAGCGAACGCACCTTCGCCCGCCGCTTCCGCGACACGCTCGGGGTGACGCCCCTGCGGTGGCTGGTGCAGCAGCGGGTGCGGCTGGCGCAGGAGCTGCTGGAGACCACCGACGAGCCGGTGGAGTCGATCGCCCGCCGCACGGGCTTCGGCACGGCCGCGAACCTGCGCCACCACTTCCACCGCGTCGCCGGCGTCCCGCCGATGACCTACCGGCACGTCTTCCGCAGCGGCGGCTGAGGCCGGACCCGCCGGTCCCCGAAGCGCCCGCCGTTGCCCCGACGCGCCCGCGGGCCCCTGCCGGGCCGCCGCGCGACGCGGGCGAGCGCCCGGCCGCTACGCCGTCGCGGCGGCGGGCGTCACGGGCCCCGCGTCGAGGCCGGCGGCCGTCCTCGCGATCACCTCGGCCGCCCAGTCGAGCTGATCGTCCGTCAGCCCCGCGCGGGCGGTCAGCCGCAGCCGCGCCGCCGGCACCGAGGGCGGACGGAAACAGCCCACCGCCAGGCCCGCCTCGCGGCAGCGCGCCGCCCACTCCACCGCGGCCGGCGCCGAGCGCGCCGGGACCGAGACCACCGCGGCGTCGGGCCGGGTGGCGGCCAGCCCCGCCGCCGTCAGCCGTCGGCTGAGCCCGACGGCGGCGTCGCGGACCCGCGCCGCACGCTCCGGCTCGCGCCGCAGCACCCGCAGCGCGGCCAGCGCGGCGCCGGTCGCGGACGGGGCGAGGCCGGTGTCGAACATGAAGGTGCGGGCGGCGCTGACCAGGTGCTCGACGACCCGCGCGGGGCCGAGCACCGCGCCGCCCTGCGCGCCCAGGGACTTCGAGAGGGTGACGGTGACGACGACGTCCGGCGCGCCCGCGAGGCCGGCCGCCCACGGCGTGCCGCGCCCGCCCTCGCCGATCACGCCGAGGCCGTGGGCGTCGTCGACGAGCAGCGCCGCGCCGTGCTCACGGCAGGCGTCGGCCAGGCCCGCGAGCGGCGCGGCGTCGCCGTCGACGGAGAACACGCCGTCGGTCACGACCAGCGCCCGGCCCGCGTGGCCGCGCAGCGCCGCGGCCACCGCGTCGGGGTCGGCGTGGGGGACGACGGCCGTGGTGGCGCGGGTGGTCGCGCGGGCCAGACGGCAGCCGTCGATGAGGGAGGCGTGGTTGGCCGCGTCGGACACGAGCAGGGTGCCGGGCGGGGAGAGCGCGGTCAGCGCGGCGAGGTTGGCCGCGTAGCCGGAGGCGAGGACGAGGGCGGCCTCGACGCCGCAGAACGCGGCGAGTTCGGCCTCCAGGCGGGCGTGCAGCTCGGTGGAGCCGGTCACCAGGCGCGAGCCCGTGGCGCCGGCCCCCCAGGTCCTGGCCGCCTCGGCGGCGGCCTCGACGACCTCGGGGTGGTGGGTGAGGCTCAGGTAGTCGTTGCTGGCCAGGTCCAGCGGGGCGGGCCCCGCGGCACGGGGGCTCAGCGTGCGGAGCAGGCCGGCGGCGCGGCGGCGTTCGCGGTCGTCGTCCAGCCAGTCGAAGACCGCCTCGCCGGGGGCGCGCGCCGGTGTCCCGTCGCCGTTGGATTGTCGGCTTCCCATAACGTCTCCTCGCTCCCGGCCGACCGTAGCCGCAGCTCGGCACGGCTGTCATGTCGCGATGCACACACGGGCGTCCGCCACCGTTGTGGCTTTCCCCCTTGGCCGCGGAGGGTGGGCTGGGAAAGGATCAGGCGCCATGGACCCCGTAGAGCTGACCGAGCTGCTGTCGACCCTCGTGGACAAGGGGCTGCGCGCCGACCCGCGCACGCCGGTCACGCGTCAGGAGGCGCTGGCGGTGCTGGCCACCTCCGACGACGAGCTGCTGGACGTGGTGGCGGCGGCGGGGAAGGTGCGCCGCCGCTGGTTCGGCCGTCGGGTGAAGCTGAACTACCTGGTGAACCTCAAGTCGGGGCTGTGCCCCGAGGACTGCTTCTACTGCTCGCAGCGGGTCGGCTCGAAGGCCGAGGTCCTGAAGTACACGTGGCTGACGGCCGACCAGGCCAGGGCCGCCGCCGACGCGGGCGTGTCGGGCGGCGCGAAGCGGGTGTGCCTGGTCGCGAGCGGGCGCGGTCCCACCGACCGTGACGTGGACCGCGTCTGCGAGACGGTGACGGCGATCCGGGAGCGGCACCCGGAGGTGGAGGTCTGCGCCTGCCTCGGGCTGCTGGGCGACGGGCAGGCGGAGAGGCTGCGCGAGGTCGGCGTCCACGCCTACAACCACAACCTCAACACCTCCGAGGCCACCTACGCCGACATCTGCACCACGCACGGCTTCGAGGACCGGGTGGACACCGTGCGGCGCGCGAAGGACGCCGGCCTGTCGGCCTGTTCCGGACTGATCGCCGGCATGGGCGAGAGCGACGAGGACCTGGTCGACGTGGTGTTCGCGCTGCGCGCGCTCGACCCCGACTCGGTGCCGGTCAACTTCCTCATGCCGTTCGAGGGCACCCCGCTCGCCGGCACCTGGGAGCTGACGCCGGGTCGGGCACTGCGGATCCTGGCGATGGTGCGCTTCGTCTGCCCCGACGTGGAGGTGCGGCTCTCGGGAGGCCGGGAGCTGCACCTGCGGTCGATGCAGCCGCTCGCCCTGCACCTGGCCAACTCGGTCTTCCTCGGCGACTACCTCACCAGCGAGGGCCAGGCGGGGAAGGCGGACCTGGAGATGATCGCGGACGCCGGGTTCACGGTGGAGGGCGCCGACACCACGACGCTGCCCGCGCACCGCGGCGAGGCCGTCGCGGTGCGGCGGCGCGGCGCCGGCACGGAGCTGCCGCCCAATGCCTGAGGCGGACGGGGCCGGGGCGGCGACGGTCACGGACACCGGCGGCGACGACGCGTCGCCGCTGTCGCCCGCCGCCCTGCGGGCGTTGGACCGGGCTCACGTGTGGCACCCCTACGGCCCGATGCCCGGCCGGGAGGAGCCGCTGGTCGTGGCCTCCGCCTCGGGCGTGCGCCTGCGCCTGGCCGAGCCCGCCGAGGGGCGGAACGAGCTGGTCGACGGCATGTCCTCGTGGTGGTCGGCGATCCACGGCTACCGCCACCCGGTGCTCGACGAGGCCGTCCGTGAGCAGCTGACCCGGATGAGTCACGTGATGTTCGGCGGGCTCACCCACGAGCCGGCGGTACGGCTCGCGAAGCGGCTGGTGGACGTCACGCCCGCGCCGCTGCGGCACGTCTTCCTCTCCGACTCGGGCTCGGTGGCCGTCGAGGTGGCGTTGAAGATGTGCCTCCAGCACTGGGTGTCGGTCGGCCGCCCCGCCAAGCGGCGGCTGCTGACCTGGCGCGGCGGGTACCACGGCGACACGTGGCACACGATGTCCGTGTGCGACCCGGAGGGCGGCATGCACCGGCTGTGGTCGGGCGCGCTGCCGCGGCAGGTCTTCGCCCCGCTCCCGCCGCCGGGGTTCGACGCCGAGGTCGACCCGGCGTACGCGGCGGCGCTGGCCGGGCTCGTGGAGCGCCACGCGGACGAGCTGGCGGCGGTGGTGGTCGAGCCGGTGGTGCAGGGCGCGGGCGGGATGCGGTTCCACTCCCCCGCCTACCTGCGGGTGCTGCGCGAGGCGTGCGACGCGCACGACGTGCTGCTGGTGTTCGACGAGGTCGCCACCGGCTTCGGCCGCACGGGCGCGCTGTTCGCCGCGGACCACGCGGGGGTGGCGCCCGACGTGATGTGTCTGGGGAAGGCCCTCACGGGCGGGTACCTCTCGCTGGGCGCGACACTGTGCACCTCGCGGGTGGCGGAGGGCATATCCCGTGGCGAGGTCCCGGTGCTGGCCCACGGCCCGACGTTCATGGGCAACCCGCTGGCCACGGCCGTCGCCGACGCCGCCGTCGGGCTGCTGCTGCGGCGCGACTGGCGTGCGGAGGTGAGCCGGCTGGCCGACGGGCTCGACGCCGGCCTCGCCGAGGCGGCGGCGCTGCCGGGCGTGCGGGAGGTGCGGGTGCTCGGGGGCATCGGCGTGGTCCAGCTCGACCACGCGGTGGACGTGGCGGCGGCCACGCGGGCGGCGGTCGCCGAGGGCGTGTGGCTGCGGCCCTTCAGGGACCTGGTGTACACGATGCCGCCGTACGTCACGGGCGAGGCGGACCTGGCGCGGATCTGCGCGGCGGTGTGCGCCGCCGTGCGGGCCGGCTGACGGGCCCGGGGGATGAGCACGCGAGACGGCCGGGAGGGCCGGGACCAGCAGGTCGGGGACGACGAGCAGGTCGGGCGCAACGGTCAGGGGAGCCGGGACCAGCGGGAGGGCCGAGACAAGGGGGAGGGTCGAGGGCGGCCCCGCGGCGGGCGCGTCCTGGTGGTGACCGGAACCTGCACCGGCGTCGGCAAGACCGTCGTGACGGCCGCCGTCGCCGCGGTGGCGCGGGCGGCGGGCCGATCCGTCGCGGTGCTCAAGCCCGCGCAGACGGGCCTCGCGCCGTGGGAGCCGGGGGACGCGGCGACGGCGGCCCGCCTCTCCGGGGTGGACACGGCGCGGGAGCTCGCCCGTTATCCGGAGCCCCTCGCCCCGGCGACGGCGGCCCGCAGGTCAGGGCTGCCCCCGGTCAGGCCCGCCGAGGTGGCCAAGGCCGCGGGCGAGCTGGCCGAGCGGCACGACCTGGTGCTGGTGGAGGGGGCGGGCGGGCTGCTGGTGCGGTTCGACGAGGTCGGCTCGACCCTGGCCGACGCCGCCGCGCTGCTGGACGCTCCCGCGCTGGTCGTCGCGGCGGCCGGCCTCGGCACGCTCAACGCGACGGCGTTGACGGCTGAGGCGCTACGGAGCCGGAACCTGCGCTGCCTCGGCGTGGTCATCGGCAGCTGGCCGGCGCGGCCCGACCTGGCTGCGCGGTGCAACCTCGTCGACCTCCCCGACGTCGCGGGCGCACCCCTGCTCGGCGCCGTCCCCGAGGGTGTGGGCGCGCTGCCTCCCGCCGCCTTCCGCGCCGGGGCGGCCGGCTGGCTCGGGCCGCCGCTGGGCGGGCACTGGCCTGGCTGAACAGGGCCTCTCACGCGCTGCGGGCGAGCCACGCCCGCAGGTCGGCGGGCAGACGCGCCATGGTCTCCTCGTACAGCGCGAGCTCCTCCTCGTCGACGAGGCCGCGCCACTGCCCGTTGCGCCCCTTGTGGAAGAACTCGAACCCGAGGGCGGCGCCGAGCCCGTCGGGGATCGTCTCCTCCTTCCTGGCCTTCATGTCGGCGAAGGTGCAGGCCGTCACCAGCTCGGGCCAGCGGGACTCGTCGACGGGGATGCCGAGGAAGGCGCTGAGGCGGCGCATCTGACCGTCGAGGTCGTCGAGCATGTCCTGGTAGTGCAGGAGGATGACGTTCGGTGACTGCCTGATCCCCCACCAGGAGGTGAGGTGGTGGGTGGGGGAGTTGTACGGCCAGCCGTTGGTCTCCCAGGGGAAGGGGCTGCGGGTGAAGTAGTCCCGCCAGTAGGTGTGGAGGTCCGGGCTGACCAGGGGCTGCTCCGGGGTGTACACCTCCTCCCCCGTCGGGGCCACGAACGTGATGCCCCCGTCGTTGAGCCCGACGGCGTGGTGGTGCGTGGAGACGGCGGCGTCGCGCAGGTCACGGCCGACGACCACGTACGACACCTCCGCGTAGATCGGCAGCGCGTCCATGGGCAGGTGGGTCTTGATGAAGCGGCGGTGTCGCTGTGCCGCCAGGCCGTCGAACATCTCCGCGCCGGGGACGAAGGTGCTGTCGAGCCAGGGGCTGACCTCCCACAGCGGCGCCGCGAGCCGCGGCTGCTGGAAGACGAGGACGGAGACGATCCGCTGGGTCCAGGTGGTGCCGACCTTGGCGGGGGTGGAGATGACGATGTCACCCGGGCGGGGCTCGTACGCGTCCCAGACCGTGCTGTCGGTGAAGTAGCAGCGGTAGGGCCGCTGCGGAACGTACACGGGCGTCAACTCACGGTTCATGTCATCAGCTTGACCGTTCGCCGTCACGCAGCACAACACCGCCGTCATGCTGCGTAGCATCCCCGTCGCCCCGTCGGCCCCTCAACCCGTCGGCCCGTCGCGGGCGGGGCCGCCGCGCGCCGCGACGGCCGTGGGAGGGCCGGCAGGCGGCATCCGGGCGACGCGGCGGTCGGACCGCGGCGGAGGAGGTGCCCACACAGGGCGCTGGCGAGGCGTATCCCCCGCGAACGCGCGGACACGAGCACGACGCGTCGCCCCGGGAGCGCGGGGCGATGGCGGCGCACGCCGTCGGCGCGAGCCCGCCCGCCCGTCACGTTCGTCTCCCCGAGAAGAGAGGACGAGGGGAGGGCGAGGTGCCCGCGAAGCCGGCGGGGGCGTCCGCGCGGCGGGCGACGGAGCACGGCGCGGGCCCTTCGGCGACCGCCGAAGGGACCAACGTCCCCCGCACGGCGGGCGGATGTGGCTCGGGGCACGGTTCCGCACCACCCGAATCGGTCACGCACGGCGCACACGGCAACGACGGAACGTGGCGAAATCGGTGGCGTTCCGTGTCCGTGAGATCAGCGCTCCGTGGCCACCACGGGGGCCCGATGTGGAGCGGGCCACGAGACGGGCGTCACCCACCCCCGCGCTTCGTAGAAAACGACCGGCGTCTCGCCCCCCGGCCACGGGCTCACCGCGTCACTCGCCGCGGACAGATACGACGCTTCGTCGTAGATCACACTTTTGCCCCGGTATGGGAGTGCTTCGCACAGTGGGGCTCGTCGCCGCGCCCGGCGGGGACATCCCGAGCGATCAGAGGAAGAACCATGACCGCCACGACGAAGACCACCACCATCCCGACCCTGCGCGACGCCGTGCACGTGGCCGGCCTGGTGGCCGCCTCCGCAGCGGCCGTGACTCTCACCCTGGTTCCCCACCAGGCCGCCGCTGCCGACCACGGCACCGCTGACAGCAAGGCCACCACCGCTTCCGAGCAGAAGGGCGGCGGCGGCCAGGGCGGCAAGCCCGCGTCCACGCCCGAGCGCATGAGCGAGACCGAGCGCGCGGCCGAGTCGACGGGCAGGTCCGCCGCCGAGAGCGAGCAGCAGCTGGGCCGTGGCGCCCGCTACACCGCGGACGGCGAGCTGATCACCCTCAAGAAGGCCGACCAGCCCAAGCCCAAGCCGGCCGACGACGAGGACCTCGACCGCTGGATCAAGCAGGCCCTGAAGGTGATGGACAAGCACGACATCCCCGGCAGCTACGAGGGCATCCACAGCAACCTGATCCGCGAGTCCTCCGGTGACCCCCTGACGATCAACATGTGGGACACCAACGCCCACGAGAACATCCCGTCCAAGGGTCTCCTCCAGGTCATCGACCCGACCTTCGAGGCCTACCACGTCCCCGGCACCAGCAAGGACATCTTCGACCCCGTCGCGAACATCGCCGCGGCCTGTAACTACGCCGCCGACCGCTACGGCTCCATGGACAACGTCGACTCCGCGTACTGACGCGGACACGGACCACGCCACAGGGCACCGCGCACCACTCCGGGCCGGCCCCCGCCACCGCGGGGGCCGGCCCGGCGCATTCCCACGACGCGGCGACGGACACGGCGAGTGCACCCCACACAGGCCCGGCGCCGGGCCACGGCCACAACGGCTGCGATCACGGTCGATGGCTGCCCCCTGGGGCAGGACGACCCGCTGCCCGTGGACCCGTCCTCCGCCTCGGCACGCTCTCCGGCCGCGGAGTGCTGGCTCAGCACCCACCGCGAGGTCGCTGGCTGATCGCGTGCTCGTGGACGGCAGGGGTGAAGAACGCCGGAGGAGCGGGCCCCGGCGCGTTCCACGGTGGCCCTCAGCCCGGAGCGCTGGAGGCGCGGAGGGAGACCTCCTCCGCGTGGACGCGGGTGGCCCCGGCCTGACGAGGGGGTCCCGTCGCGCGTCGAGGGACCGCCGCCCGGTCCAGGCACGGGCGTAGCCGAGGCGGAGACGCCCGACGGCCTCGCCGCCGGCACGGACGGCCCGGAGCGGCCCGATCCACGCGGCCCCTCGTTTTCCGTACCCGCACCAGCCAGGAGCGCGGCCGGCCCCTCCCACGGTGTCGCCCCGGCGCCGAGCCTCCCGGTGGCGGGCAGGACGTCCGTGGTCGTCGTGGCACTCCTCGGGAGACGGCCGGCGGACGTGCTCCGTGGCCCCGCGCGGACGGCGGCGGGCAGACCCCCCTGAGCGGCGGGGGTCTGCCCGGCCGACCGATCCGGGCTCAGGCGCCGGCGGGCACCTTGTCGAGAAAGCCGCGGACGTCGCGGATGCGGCCCTCGTCGTCCAGGACCAGGACGTCGAAGCCGATCGCGACCGGATCGGCGCCCTCGGGCCCGAGGCCCCAGCGGAACCGCACCTGGCTGTGGTGGGCGTCTGGCTCGCCGACGGGGGTGAAGACGAAGCCGGGGAACTGCTGCCGCACCCCGTCGATCAGCGCGGCGAGCTCCGCGTGGCCGGTGATCTCGGCCAGCGGGTCGGTGTAGGCCACCTCGGGCGCCCAGTGCTCGGCGATGAGCTTCGCGCGGTGCTCGCCCTCGGCGTTCCACGTGGCCAGGTACGCCTCGACGACGCTCTTCGTGTCCATGGTCAGTCCTCCGGATCGATCGCTCGGTTCGTTGACGGGACCAGAGTGAGCGACCGTCGCTCGGTGGACCATGACCTGTGAGGTCATGGTGAGCACGCACTCCCCCTCTACGCTGCCGTTCATGAACACCGCCACGGACACCCGCGAGGTCGGCCCACTGCTGCGCGGCTGGCGGGAACGCCGCCGCTTCAGCCAGCAGGAGCTGTCGAACCGCTCCTCGGTCTCCACCCGACACCTCAGCCGCGTGGAGACCGGCAGGGCCCACCCGACGCCGGAGATGATCCTGCACCTGGCGGACTGTCTCGACGTCCCGCTGCGCGAGAGGAACCGGCTCCTGCTGGCGGGCGGCTACGCGCCGCAGTACCAGGACCGCGGCCTGGACGACGCCTCACTCGCCCTGGTCATGGAGGGGCTGCGGGGCCTGCTCGACGCGCACCTGCCCTACCCCGCGCTGCTGCTGGACGACTACTGGGACGTCGTCGACTCCAACGCCGGCGTCGACGCGCTCCTCGTGGGCTGCGCGCCGGAGCTGCTGGAGCCTCCCGTCAACGTCATCCGGCTGTGCCTGCAACGGCGCGCGGCCCCGTGATGCAGGCGACGCGGCGGTACCCGCTGGCGACCAGGTGCTCGGTGGCGGCCTCACCGCCGTGCTGGTTGTCGACGAGCACGGCGTCCACCAGGGCGGCACGCGGCCGGCGGTCGACCGCGACGACGGGCAGGCCCCGGTCGGTCAGCGGGGACAGGTCGGTGCGGTCGCGCGAGGCCACGGCCACGATGACGCCGGCCAGGTGCTCGGCCAGGGCGATGCCGATGTAGCGGGACTCCTTGTCGAGGTCCCCGTCGCTGTTGCACAGCACCACCGAGAGGTTCGTCCGTTGGGCCGCGTCCTCCACGCCCCGGGCCAGGGAGGTGAAGAACGGGTTCTCTATGTCGGGGATGATCAGGCCGATGACGCTGCCGCGCTGGGTGCGCAGCGAGCGGGCGACCCGGTTGGGCGCGAAGCCCAGCTCGGCCGCGGCGCGCCGCACGCGTTCCGCCCGTTCGGGGCTGACCCGCCCGCCGTTGAAGACCCGGGAGACGGTGGCGGGTGAGACGCCCGCGGCCCGGGCCACGTCGTTGATCTTCGTCATGGGACCGTCATGGGCTGGCGTGCCCCCTCGCTCGGGACGCGGTGCCGCTTCCCGGCAACCGGACTCTTGACAGGCTATGGGGGCGACCCTATGGTCCCGTGAAAAGGATTTCAAGCGAGTTCTTCACGGCTCGCCTCATCTCGCCCCAGGCCAGAGCGGCTTCCCCTTCTCTCCCTCGTCCCGCTGACCGGGGCATTCGACTGACCAACCGTGAAATCGATTTCATACAATGGATGTTCACACCGAGGTGACGCAACGATGACGCTCTCTGGACTGGACGGTTTGGCCCTTCGCTCGGACGCCGTGACGCGTTCGATCAGCGCGGAGAACCCCAGCGGCGCCAAGGGCGCCGGTGGCAGGGCCACCGAGGGCACCGGGGCGCGGGCCGCGAGCCTGCTCGGCCGGGGGTGGAAGGTCTCCCCGAGCATCGAGATCGCCCCGGGCGAGACGGCCACCCTCGCCGACATCGCCGGGCCGGGCACCATCCGCCACCTGTGGTGCACCACCGCGCCGCACCGCGCGTGGCGCGCCACGCTGCTGCGCGCCTACTGGGAGGGCGAGGAGGAGCCGGCCGTGGAGGTGCCGCTGGGCGACTTCTTCTGCAACGGGTGGAACACCTTCGGCCAGGTCTCCTCCGTCCCCGTGGCCGCCAACCCCAACGGCGGGTTCAACACCTACTGGCCGATGCCGTTCCGCCGCTCCGCCCGCCTGACGCTGGAGAACCTCTCGGCCGAGACCATCACCCTCTACTACCAGGTCGACTACGAGCTCGGCGAGGTCGCCGACACCGCGTCCTGGTTCCACGCCCAGTGGCGGCGCAGCCACCCGGTGCCGTACGGCGAGGTGCACACGATCCTGTGCGGCGTCACCGGGGCCGGCCACTACGTCGGCACCTACCTGGCCTGGGGGGTCAACAGCCCCGGCTGGTGGGGCGAGGGCGAGGTGAAGTTCTTCCTCGACGGCGACGAGGAGTTCCCCACCATCTGCGGCACCGGCACCGAGGACTACTTCGGCGGCGCCTGGAACTTCGACGTTCCCGGTCAGGGCTACACCGCCTACTCCACCCCGTACCTGGGTCTGCACCAGATCCTGCGCCCCGACGGGCTCTACGCCAGCCAGCAGCGCTTCGGGATGTACCGCTGGCACATCCCCGACCCCGTCCGCTTCGCCGCCGACCTGCGCGTCACCGTCCAGAGCCTCGGCATCGGTCCCGGCCACCACAACGGCCTGCCCCACCGCTACCGCCCCACCAGCGACGACATCGCGAGCACGGCGCTGTTCTACCTCGACTCCCCGAGCTGCCCCGCCTCCCGACCGCCGGTGCCCGAGCTGCTCGACCTGGAGGTGGACTGACCCCCTCCCCCCTCCCCTCCCCTGCCCTCCCCTCCCCGACCACCCCCGCTCCCACAGCAACGACAGGGCTTTCCCCATGGGTACACACGACAAGGACGTCGGACTCCCGGCACCCGAAGCGCCGACGCGGCGCCGCTTCCTGGCCGGCGCCGGCACCGCCGCGGCGGCCGTCGCGGCGCCCGCGCTGCTCGGCGGCTGCGGCCTGGCCAACGCGGACGGCGGCCCGCTGCAGTTCTGGAACTTCTACGCACCACAGCAGTCCCCCGACCCCGCCGTCCAGGCGCAGGCGCGGTGGTTCACCGACCTGGTCGAGGCGTGGAACGCCACCCACAGCGCCAGGATCGAGCTCGTCTACATCCCCACCAGCACCTACAACGGCAGCGCCAAGCTCCCCTCCGCCTTCGCCGCCGGCCAGGGCCCCGACATCTTCCTCCTCAGCCCCGGCGACTTCCTGCGCTACCACAACGGCGGCGTGCTGGCGGACCTGACGCCCCACCTGGACCGCGAGGTGATCGACGACTACGGCGCCGTCCTCGACAGCCGGATGGTCGACGGTCGCGTCTACGCCCTGCCGATGGAGGTCGAGCCCCTCGCGATGTTCTACCGGGTCGACACCTGGGAGCGCGCGGGCCTGTCGGAGGGCGACATCCCGACCACCTGGGACGCGCTGCTGGACGTCGGCGACCGGCTGCGCACCCCGACCCGCGCCGGGCTCGTCTTCGAGACCAACCCCGGCTACTACCAGAACTTCACGTGGTACCCCTGGATGTGGCAGGGCGGCGGGGACGTGCTCGGCCGGGGCGGCGAGGTCGCGTTCGACTCCCGGGCCGTGCGCCAGGCCCTGGCCCTGTGGCAGGACGCCGTCGAGGGCGGCATCGCCCCCCGGACGCTGCCCGCCGCCGGGGACGTCATCAGCGCCTTCACCTCCGACCTCGCCGGGATGTGGCAGACGGGGATCTGGCAGGTCTCCAGCTTCCGTGCCTTCGCCCCCGACCTGCCCTACGGGGTGTTCCCGCTGCCCGCCCCGCCCGGCGGCGAATACCGCACCTGCCTGGGTGGTTGGGCGTTCTGCGCCAACGCCCAGGGCCGTGACCCGGAGGCGGCGGCCGCGTTCTGCGCCTGGGCGCTGGGCACCATGGCGGACGCGTGCGTCGACCGCATGGTCGAGTGGGCCACCGTGGCGAAGTCCGGCATCGCCCCCCGCGCGTCGGTCCTGCGCCGCGCCACGGAGGAGGGCGGCTACGACTTCTGGGCGATGCGGACGTTCAAGGACGACATCGCCCCGGGCGGCAGGCCCGAGCCACGCTATCCCCCCGTGGTCTACAAGGCGATCTCGGACGCCGTCCAGTCCACGATGCTCGCCGGCGGGGACGTGGCGGGCGAGGCCGAGCGCGCCGCGCACGCCATCGAGGCGTACCTGAAGAGCTACCAGGGGGCGAGCCTGATATGACGAGCCCCGAACTGAGCGTCGCCCCCTCCCGACGCCCCACGGCCCCTGCCGGCGTCGGCACCCCGGGCGCCGCCGCCCGGGGGAAGGGTCGCCCCGGCCGTCGCGGGCTGTCGCGCAGGCACCGCGAGTGGCTGGCGGCGGGGCTGTTCCTGCTGCCCGACGGCCTGGGCCTGCTGGTCTTCGTCGGCATCCCCATGGTCATGTCGGTGGTGCTGTCGTTCTTCCAGGTCAGCGGATTCGGCTCCTACGTCTACGTGGGCCTTGGCAACTACCAGCGGATGCTCAACGACCCGCTGTTCTGGGACTCGATGCGGATCACGGCCGTCTACGTGCTGGTGCTCGTGCCCGTGCTGTTCTGCGTGAGTCTGGGCCTTGGCCTGTTGGTCAAGCAGAAGCTGCCGGGCATGTCCGCGTACCGCACGATGCTCTTCCTGCCCCACGTCATCAGCCTGGTCGTCGTCGGCCTGCTGTGGAGCTTCCTGCTGGACGACCAGGTGGGCGCGGTGAACCGCGCGATGCGGGCGGTCGGCATGGAGGGCGAGTCCTGGCTCGGCAGGCCCGAGCTGGCGCTCGCCTCCGTCATCGCCGTCACCGTCTGGGTGATGATGGGCTACTACATGATCATCTTCCTGGCCGGTCTCCAGGACATCCCGCAGGAGTACTACGACGCCGCCCGGATCGACGGCGCCGGCCCGTTGACGACGTTCCGCACGATCACCTGGCCGCTGCTGCGCCCCACCAGCTTCTTCGTGCTCCTGATGTCCACCGTCGCCGCGCTCAGCGGAGGGCTGGAGCTGATCTTCGTCCTCACCAACGGCGGCCCCGCCAACGGCACCTCGGTGGCGATCTTCTACATCTACCAGCAGGCGTTCGTGTTCGGCGAGTACGGCTACGCCGCGGCGATGGGCACGTTCCTGGTGCTCGTCATGGTCGCGTTCTCCGCCGTGATCTTCGCGCTGACGCGGGGCGGGAGGTTCGACGATGACCGTTGAGACGGCCCCGTCCGCGAGGGCGGCCCGCACCAGGCGCCGGGCCGGGCGCGCCGGACTGACCACACTCGCGGTCCTGGCCTCCGCGATCAGCGTCTTCCCGGTGCTGTGGATGGTGACCTCGGCCTTCAAGACGCGGGACACGGTCACCGACGGGCGGCTGATCCCGAGCGAGGTGACGTTCGACAACTTCGTGTACGTCTTCACGGACGTGCCCTTCGCCCGGTACCTGTGGAACAGCCTCCTGGTGTCCACCGTGGTCACCGTCGTCGCGCTGCTGTTCCACTCCATGGCGGCCTACGCCCTCGCCCGGCTGCGGTTCCCCGGCCGTGAGGCGATCTTCCTGTCGATCTTCGCCACGCTGCTGGTCACCGCGCCGGTGGTGCTCATCCCGCTCTTCCTCGTCGTCCGCGAGCTCGGCCTGCTCAACAGCTACGCGGGCCTGATCATCCCGGCGATCTTCAACGCGTTCGGCATCTTCCTGCTCCGGCAGTTCTACGTGGGGCTGCCCCGCGAGGTGGAGGAGGCCGCCATCATCGACGGCTGCTCGCACTGGCGGGTCTACTGGAACGTCGTGCTGCCGCTGTCCCGGCCGATCCTCGCGGCGCTGGCCGTCTTCTTCTTCCTCGCCAACTGGAACTCCTTCGTCTGGCCGCTGGTGGCCACCAGCGACCAGGACCTGACGGTCGTCCAGCTCGGCATCGCCTCCTTCGAGACGCAGTACGGCGCGAACTGGAACTACATCCTGGCCGCGGCCACGGTCGCCGCCCTGCCCATGCTCGCGCTCTTCTTCACCTTCCAGCGCCAGATCGTCGAGTCGATCAAGACGTCCGGACTGAAGTGACCCCGCTCCACCTGAGAGGACACCCCTCATGGCTCGTATCGGCCTGCTCCCCGTCTCCGACGGCCGCGACTTCGTCCACCGCGACATCACCGACCACATCGCCCGTGCCGGGGCGGAGTTGGCCGGCGTGCTCCGCGACGCGGGGCACGAAGTCGTCGTCGCGCCGCGGCAGGTCAGCGACAACGAACTGGCCACCAGCCAGGCCCGCTGGCTCGCCGACCAGCACGTCGACCTGACGATCCTGCACCACTCGGTGTGGACCTTCCCCCACTTCACGATGCTGGCCGCCGAGGCCACCTCCACCCCGCTGCTGCTGGTCGCGAACATCGACCCCCAGTACCCGGGCATGGTCGGCATGCTCGCCGGCGGCGGCGGCCTCGACCAGATCGGCCGCGTCCACGGCCGCGCCTGGGGTGACCTGGCCGACCCGGCGGTCCGCGCCCGCATCCTCGCGCACGTGCGCGCCGCCGCGGCGGTCACGGGCCTGCGCGGCTCGACGTTCGGCCGCATCGGCGGGCGCCCCATGGGCATGTACACCGCGGTCGCCAACACCGACCAGTGGATGCGGCAGTTCGGCGTGGACGTCGAGGAGATCGACCAGTGGGAGGTCGTGCGGCGCGCCGAGACGGTCGACGCCTCCCGCGTCACCGCGGCCCGCGCCTGGCTGGAGAAGCACGCCGCGGGCGTGCACTACGACGGCGACCGCCTGACGCCGGAGCTGTTGGAGCGGCAGATCCGCTCCTACCACGCGCTGCGCGAGCTGATCGAGGAGTGGCGGCTGGACTTCTCCGGCATCAAGGGGCAGCCCGAGCTGACCACGCACTTCTGCACGATGGACGTGGCCGAGGCCTTCCTCAACGACCCCTACGACTGGGAGGGACCCAAGGAGACCCACGTCACCGCCACCGAGGCCGACATGGACGGCGCGCTCACGATGCAGATCCTCAAGCTGCTCACCGGCGACCCCGTCCTCTTCGCGGACGTGCGGCACTACCACGCCGACCGGGACGTGTGGGACCTGTGCAACTCCGGCCAGCACGCCACCTGGTACGCCGCCCGCTCGCAGGACCCGGCGGAGAACCTCTCCCGCGTCCACCTCCACCCCGAGGTCTTCTACTTCCCCGCGGGCGGCGCCTCCGTCCACCACCTGGCGGCACCCGGCGAGCTGACCTTCGCGCGGCTGACGCGCGAGGACGGGCGGTACCGGATGCACGTGATGCGGGGCGCGTTCGAGACGTACGACGCCGAGACGAACGAGTCGCTGATGCGGGCGTCCACCTACGAGTGGCCGCACGCCTTCACCCGCCTCGACGCGCCCGCCGACGACTTCCTCGCGCGCTTCGGCTCCAACCACATCCACGCCGTGCCCGGCGACCACGTGGCCGAGCTGCGTGAGGTCTGCCGCCACCTCGGCGTACGCTTCGACGGCTTCGGCTCGGCCGCGCGGGACGCCTGAGCCGCCGGCCGACCCCACCTCCCTCGGGGGCACCGGCCCCGGGCGAGCTGACGCGCCGTCCGGGCTGGTGCCGCCGGCCCGGACTCCCCCGGTGCCCCCCTCGCGACGGAACGGAACCCCATGGCCCTCCTCCTCGGCATCGACATCGGCACCTCGGGCTCCAAGGGGGTGCTCGTCCGCTCCGACGGCACCCTCCTCGCCCAGGCCGCCCGCGAGCACCCCACCGCCACGCCGCGCCCCGGCTGGGTGGAGCACGACGCGCTCGCGGTCTGGTGGCACGACTTCGTGGCGCTGACGGGCGAGCTGCTGTCACGGCTGCCGGCGGGCGAGCGGCTCGCGGCCGTCGGCGTCAGCGGCACCGGCCCGTGCCTCCTGCCGACGGACGCCGACGCCGCGCCGCTGCGGCCCGCCATCCTCTACGGCGTCGACACGCGCGCGGGCGCGCAGATCGAGGCCCAGCGGGAGCGGTACGGGGACGCGCGCGTCCTGCGGCGCTGCGGCTCGCCGCTGACCAGCCAGGCCGTCGGCCCCAAGCTGGCCTGGCTGCGCGAGGAGGAGCCCGAGGTCTACGCCCGCACCCGCAGGTGGTTCATGGCCAGCTCCCACCCTCGTCCACCGCCTGACCGGCGCCTACGTCCTCGACCACCACTCGGCCAGCCAGTGCGCCCCGCTGTACGACCTGCGGCGCGGCGGCTGGATCGAGGAGTGGTGCGAGGAGATCGCGCCGGGCCTTCAGTGGCCGCGGCTGCTGTGGCCCGCCGAGGTGGCGGGTGAGGTCACCGCGGAGGCGGCGGCGGCCACGGGCATCCCCGCGGGCACGCCCGTCGTGGCGGGCACCGTCGACGCCTGGGCGGAGGCCACCGCGGTGGGCGTCACCGCGCCGGGCGACCTGATGCTCATGTACGGCACGACGATGTTCCTGGTGAACGTGGTGGACGAGCCGGTGCCCGACCCGCACCTGTGGTGCACGCGGGGCGCGTTCCCCGGGACGTTCTGCCGGGCGGGTGGCATGGCGACCTCGGGGGCGGTCACCGGCTGGCTGCGCGAGCTGACGGGGGCGGACTTCGAGGCGCTGGTGGCGGAGGCCGCCGGGGTCGGCGCGGGCGCGGAGGGCCTGGTGATGCTGCCGTACTTCGCGGGCGAGCGGACCCCGCTGTTCGACCCCGACGCCCGGGGCCTGGTGCTGGGCCTGACGCTGCGCCACGGCCGCGGCCACCTCTACCGGGCGGCGCTGGAGGGCACGGCCTTCGGGGTGCGGCACAACCTGGAGGCCATGGCGCGGGGCGCGGGCGAGGTGCGGCGGCTGGTGGCGGTGGGCGGTGGGGCGCGCGAGCTGTGGACGCGGATCGTCTCCGACGTCACCGGGCTGTCGCAGGCGATCCCGCGCCACACGATCGGCGCGGCCTACGGCGACGCCTTCCTCGCGGCCGTCGGCACCGGGCACGCCGGGCCGGCCGACATCCGGGACTGGAACCCGGTGGAGCACACCGTCCACCCCGACCCGGCCACCTCGGGCGTCTACGAGGAGCTGTACGGGCTCTACCGCTCCCTCTACCCGGCCACCCGGGAGGCCGCCCACACCCTGGCGGCCCGGCAACGCGCCTCGGTCGCCCCGGCCGCCCGTGCCGCCTCGGGCACGCCGGACGTCTCGGGCGGCGCGGGCGGCGGAGGCGGCGCGAGCGGCGCGGGCTCGTGAGCCGCGGATCAGGGCCACAGGCCCCGGGCGCGGAACTGCATCACCCGGTAGGGCCAGTTGGTCTCGGTGTTCCACTGGCTGACCGACAGGTGCAGGTCGTTCAGGGTGGAGCCGGGAATGACGTAGCCGCCGTAGAGCTGGGCGACGTGCGTGTCGTCCTCGTTCCCCCACTGGCCTCCCCAGACGAGGGTCCTGCGGTGGGCGGTGTAGAGGTTGGAGGTCGGGTAGTCCATGACGATGGCGTCGATCCGGTAGTCCCCGGCGTTGAACCAGGTCAGGAGCCACTTGCCGCCCAGCGGGCGCAGGCACAGCTCGCCGAAGGCGCCTTCGAGGACGGGCGTGGGCGGGTGGCCCCAGGCCCACACGCCGTCCCGGTAGCCCCAGGGCTCGTAGGCCCGGTGGTCGGCGATGTGCTCGGCACGGACCCGGTGCAGGAGGATCGGCCTGTTCCGCTGGAAGCCGGTGGAGTAGGTGTACACGAAGCCGTCGTTCCCCAGGCCCCAGGTGAGCATCTGGAACATGCCGCCGTGCAGGTCGGAGGGCCAGTTCTGGCCGGTGTGGGTCCAGGTGGCGCCGTTGTCCCCGGAGCGCCAGACCTCGGTCCACACGACGTTGCCCAGGCCCTTGTTGACCATGGCGTGGAGGTACATCGTGCCGCCGATGGTGATGACGTCGGAGGGCAGCACGGTGGAGAACACCGGGTTGTCGTGTTCGTAGTGCCACAGCTGCTGGGCGGCGTCGCCGCCGACGGCGCCGGACCAGGTGACGCCGGCGGCGGGGTCGGTGGTCGTGGACCACAGCGCCACCGGGGAGCGCCACCAGCCCGCGCCCACCGCCGCGCCCTCGAAGGTGTCGCCGAAGACGAAGAGCGTCCGGCCGTCGGGGGTGCGGGCGGGGATGCCGAGGTCGGTGGCCTCCATGCGGAAGCGGGTCGTCAGACCCGGCCCGGTGAGGTCGGCGACCTTGTTCACCGTCAGGCCCTGGCGTGGGTGGGGGCGGGAGCGGGGCGCGGCGGGCGCGGCGGGCGCGGCGAGTGCCGGGGCGGCCCCGGCGCCTCCGGCGACGACGGCTCCGGCCGCCGCCGCCGCGGTCTTCAGGAACGAGGAGCGCTTCATGGCATGTACATGCCCTATCGAACGCTCACATACTCCTACAAATCACATGAATTGCCGCG
Organism: Streptomyces sp. 4N509B; assembly: GCF_052245655.1. NCBI lineage: Bacteria > Bacillati > Actinomycetota > Actinomycetes > Kitasatosporales > Streptomycetaceae > Streptomyces > Streptomyces sp. 4N509B. Next base: position 100,005 of record NZ_JBQQBZ010000011.1, on the reverse strand, counting down.
AGGTGCGCGCACGCCGGGAGGCGGCCACGGGGACCCCGCGGCAGCCGTGGCCCGCCCTCAGACCTCACCGGCGACGTGGCGGCGCACGAACTCGTAGGCGATGTCGCCGAACTGGGGCCCGAGCTCCCAGCTGGCCTCGATGGTCGGCATGAAGTGCACTCCGCCCCAGAACCTGCTCAGCCCGCAGGACTCGGTGTACTCGCTCCAGGTGTCCCAGCGCAGCACCATCTCCGCCGCCGGGACGAGGCCCGGCTCGACGAGGGAGCTGCCCTGGGCGATCGTGAGCTCGTATCCCAGCTCGTCGGAGTCGAGGTAACGCCGGGCCGCCTGCGCCTGCGCCGCGCAGAGCGTCGTGGACCCCGAGGGGTACTCGGGGTGGTCGCCGACCTTCAGGTACGCCCGCCACTCGGTGGCGGGGATGTCGTTCACGGTGCCCTCGCCGGGCCCGCCCCACGCTGTCACGGGCGCGTCGCCGTACACGTGGCGGACCGCGCTGAAGGGACGCACCGAGTCGTACCGGCGCTTCTCCTTCCAGGCCACGATGCCGGCGTCGAAGGTGGCGGTGGAGCACGTCATGTGCAGGTGGACCCAGCCGTCGAGGTCCAGCTCGTGGTGGCGGCAGGCCGCCTCGACGGCCCGGCCGATGGCGAGGAACTTGTTGTCGAAGACCTCCGCCGTCATCTTCCGCCTGTCGTTGAGGTTGGCGGAGGCGGACAGGATGTCGTCGACCTGGCGGCGGTAGGTCGCGCGGTTGGTGTGGTCGGTGTGCGTGGGCGGCGGGGCGGTGAACTCCTCGGGGTTCTCCAGGGCGTAGGGCCTGGTCACGCCCCACTGGGGCGTGATGAACTGCTGCACCACGAAGGCGCCGAGGTCGTTGGGCCCCTCCCCCAGGCGGCGCAGGTGCGAGGTGAGGTCGGGCTGCCAGCGGGAGGGGTTCGTGAGCTCGTAGGCCGTGTTGACCGGCGCGTAGCCGAGGTAGTCAGCGTAGGGCTGGCGGTGGTAGCGCCGGCCGCCCTCGTCGCCGAGCTGGTTCATGCCGTCGTGGAGCCGGGCGGCCATCACGGCCCTGCCGGCGAGGTTGCCGATGCCGATCGGCGTGACGGTGTTCTCCTGGTCGTCGTCCGGGTCGAGCCCGAGCGCGATCATCATCGCCCGCCGCTCCTCCGCCACCTGGGGCAGCAGGATCTCCTGCACCCGGTAGGTGGCGTAGAGGAGCGCGATGTTCTTGTTCCGGTTGGTGGCCGACTCGCTGGCGGGGCGGCGGCCGAGCCGGGAGTAGATGCCGACGGCGGTCGGGTGGTAGGGCGCCACCGCGTCGAACCAGGCGTTCTGCGAGAGGTGCGTGACGCGGATGACGATGGAGACGTCCATCGAGGCGATCAGCTCGGGCAGGACGTCGCCCTGCCCGTAGATCAGGTCCCGGATCGCGTTCCCCGTGTCGAAGTCGAAGTCCTCGACCTGGGCCCGCGCGCCGGGGACGCCGCCCGCCAGGCCGAGGGTGGTGGCGCCGAGCATGCCCAGCAGGAAGGTGCGCCGCTGCGTTCTCACCGAATCTTTTCCTCACATGTCGTTCCTCGGGATCGTTATTTTCACTAACCATCTACATATGCCGAGAAACAGAGGATGAAAAAGTGTGATGACGCGACATTTACGACACGCGAGCTGCCACAGGCTCCGGTGCCCCGCCACGCCACGGGGCGCGGGGCCGGCCCTGTCTGGCCGACCCCGCGCCCCGTGTCACCCGGTGGGAGGCAGGCTCACACCACCGCCCACAGGCCGAGGGCCATCACGAAGGCGGAGAGCCCGAGCGTCGTCTCCATGACCGTCCACGTCTTCAGCGTCGTCTTCTCGTCCATCCCGAAGAACCGGCTGACGAGCCAGAAGCCCGAGTCGTTGACGTGGGAGAGCACCGTGGCCCCCGCGGCGATGGCGACGACGAGGAGGGCGGTCTTGAAGTCGCCGAGGTTGGCCTCGGCCGCGGCGCCCGAGATCAGGCCCGCCGTGGTCGTCAGGGCGACCGTCGCCGAACCCTGCGCCACGCGCAGCAGGGTCGCGATGACGAAGGCCTGGACGATCAGGGAGACGCCGAGGTCGGACAGGGAGTCGCTCAGCGCGGTACCGATGCCGCTCAGCCGCAGCACACCGCCGAACATGCCGCCCGCGCCGGTGATCAGGATGATCGAGCAGACCGGGCCGAGGGCGTCGTCGACGACCTTGCTGAGCTCTCCCATGGAGGAGACGCGGGGGCGTCCGACGAGGAAGAGCGCGACGAGGACCGTGATCATCAGCGCCACGGGCGTGTTCCCGAGCAGGGACAGGAAGTCGACCCAGCCCTGCCCCTCGTCGAGGGTTCCCGCGGTGACGAGCGTGTCGAGCACCGTGTTGAACGAGATCAGCACCAGCGGCAGGAGCAGCAGCAGGAGCACCGTGGCGAACGACGGCGGCCTGCCGCCGAGCGCCGAGCCGCCCCCGCCGGCCGCGCCGTCCTTCCCCACGCCCGCCTCGGCTCCGGCCTCGCCGTCGCCCCGGACGTTCCCCCGGGTGTCCCTGACCTCGCCGAAGAGCGCGTCGGGGATCGCGACGGGGAAGCGGGCGGCCATGAGACGGGAGACGGGCATGACGCCGACGTACCAGGCGACCACGCCGATCGGCACGCCCACCAGCAACGTGACGCCGATGCTCCCGCCGAGGGCCTCGGCCGCGGCGACCGGCCCGGGGTGGGGTGGCGCCAGGGCGTGCATCGAGGCGAACGCGCCGGCCGCGGGCAGGGCGTAGAGCAGCAGGGAGCCGCCGAAACGGCGGGCGACCGTGAGGATGATCGGCAGGAAGACGACGAGGCCGGCGTCGAAGAAGATCGGGAAGCCGAAGAGGAGCGCGGCGACGCCGAGCGCGAGGGGCGCGCGTTTCTCCCCGAACCTGACGATGAGCGTGTCGGCGAGCGTCTGGGCGCCCCCGGTGACCTCCAGCAGCCGGCCGAGCATCACGCCGAAGGCGACCAGGAGGGCGACGGACCCGAGGGTGCCGGAGAAGCCGAACATCAGGACGTCGGGTATGTCGGCGAGCGGGAAGCGCACGGCGATCGCGGTGAGGAGGCTGACCAGGACCAGGGCCACGAAGGCGTGCAGTTTCACCTTCATGATCAGGAAGAGCAGCAGGGCGACGGCGCCCGCCGCGATCAGCAGCAGCGCGCCGGTGCCGTACGCCGGCTCGATTGCTTCCATGAAGAACACTCCGTCGGATTCTCCGGGGGATGGGCATGCCAACTCAACACGCCTTGGTATGACGTATTCAAGACTCGGGAGGCACGCGTCATACCTTTTTGCGGCGCGTCGGGGACTGTCCCCACCACACGTGGCACGCGTATCGTTCGTGGCGTGATGCGACGCAGGCATGACAGGAAGCGCCGTCCCGCCGCCCTCCGGATCACCGTGCTGCTCGCCCTGGTGGGCACGGTGCAGCTGGGAACGGTCCAGTCGGGCGCGGGGAACCAGCCGACGGCCCGGCCCGACGACGCGCGGCAGCCCGCCGAGCCCGAACTGCTGCGCGTGGAGGTCATCGAGACGATGCCCCACGACGTCGAGGCGTTCACACAGGGCCTGGAGGTGCGCGACGGCGTGCTCTACGAGGGCACCGGGCTGTGGGGCGAGTCCTTCGTCTCGGCGACCGACCTCGACAGCGGCGAGGAGCTCGCCCGCGTCGACCTCCCCGCGCCGCTCTTCGGGGAGGGCATCACCCTGACCGACACCTCGCTGTGGCAGCTGACCTGGCAGGACGGCGTCGCCTTCGAGCGCGACCCGGCCACGCTCCAGGAGCGCAGGACGGTGGAGTACGAGGGCGAGGGCTGGGGGCTGTGCCACCAGCCGTCCGAGGACCGGCTGGTGATGAGCGACGGCTCGGGCACGCTCACCTTCCGCGACCCCGAGACCTTCGAGGTCACCGGGAGCGTCGAGGTCCTCTCGGGCGGCGAGCCGGTGAGCCAGCTCAACGAGCTGGAGTGTGTGGACGACGAGGTCTACGCCAACGTCTGGATGTCCGACACCATCCTGCGCATCGACCCGGCGACGGGCACGGTGACCGGCGAGATCGACGCCTCCGGCCTGCTGACCGCCGAGGAGGCCCAGAACGCCGACGTGCTCAACGGCATCGCCAGGGCTCCCGAGTGCGACACGTTCCTCGTCACGGGCAAGCTCTGGCCCCACCTCTTCCACGTGCGCTTCGTGCCCGCGTGAGGTGACGGGCGCCGGTCCGACCTGACCGAACCCGACGGGCCAAAAACCGACGGGGCCGGACCTGGCGGGCCGAAACCGACCGGGCGGGACGCCCGCGAGCCGAGCTCTCGTGAGCCTGCCGTGACCCGACGAGCCCGGTGCGCCGGGCCGTTCGGGCCGTCGGCGCCACCGAGCGTCCGGAGCTGACTCCGAGCGCCCCGCACCACCCCGCGCGAACTCCGAAATATTTTCGAACACTTCCAGTCCGACGCGGTCCCGACGCACGTCAACTCTTCGCGCACGCACGAGGTCTTGACGTGCCTCACAAGCGTTTCTATTGTCCCCACCGCCACCAACCGTTCCGGAAATTCTCGGAAGGCATGCCGGAAGGGACAACGTCGTGATCGTGTTCACCCGCCGCCGCAGACCCCGCCTGACCCTGCGGGCGACGCTGGCCGGCCTCGTCGGCGTTCTGCTCTGCGCCCTCCTGGCCACCCCCGCGCTGACCGCCTCCCCCCAGGACGCCCCCGCGGCCTCGTCCGCGAGCCTGTCCGCACGCGGCGACGCCACCTGGGTCGGCACCTGGTCGACGACCGTCACCAGCAGGCCCGCCAGCGACACCACCGCCTTCGAGGACCAGACCATCCGTCAGGTCGTCCACACCAGCGTCGGCGGCACCGCCGCCCGCGTCCGGCTCAGCAACGAGTTCGGCACGACCCCGCTCGTCATCGGCGAGGCGCGCGTCGCGCTGCGCGACCCCGACGCGCCGGACAGCGCCCGCACCCAGCCGGGCACCGACCGCCGGCTCACCTTCGGCGGCGCCTCGTCCCTGACCATCCCCGCCGGCGCGCCCGCCGTGAGCGACCCGGTCGACCTGCGCGTCCCGGCCGGCGCCGACCTGGTCATCAGCCTCTACCTGCCCGAGCACACACCGGGCACCACGCTCCACGCCTTCGCGTTCCAGAACGCCTACGTCGCCGACGGCAACGTCACCGCCGAGCGGGACGTCGAGGCCACCGCGACCACGGACCGCTGGTACTTCCTGTCGGGCGTGAGCGTCCAACCACGCCACCAGGGCCACGGCCACGACGCCGCCGCCGTCGTCGCCCTCGGCGACTCCATCACCGACGGGTCCAGCATCACCCCCGGCTCCAACCGCCGCTGGCCCGACGTCTTCGCCGAGCGCCTGCGCCAGGCACCCGGCACCGCCGGTATCGGCGTGCTCAACCAGGGCGTCAGCGGCAACCGCGTCCTCCACGACCCCAACCCACCCGCCGGCCACGCCGGCGAGGCGTACGCCGCCTACTTCGGCCCCAACGCCCTCAGCCGCTTCGACCGCGACGTCGCCTCCCAGCCGGGCGTGGAGCACGTCGTCGTCCTGCTCGGCGTCAACGACCTCGGCCACCCGGGCAACGGCGCGCCGGAGTCCGAACGCGTCTCCGCCGAGGAGATCATCACCGGCCACGAGCAGCTCATCGCCCGCGCCCACGAACGCGGCCTGCGGATCTACGGCGGCACGATCACGCCGTTCGAGGGCGACACCCTCGGCTTCCACAGCCCCGAGAACGAGGCCGCCCGCCAGCAGATCAACGACTGGATCCGCACCAGCGGCGCGTACGACGGCGTCATCGACTTCGACGCCGCCGTCCGCGACCCGGCCCACCCCGAGCGGCTGCTCCCGGCGTACGACAGCGGCGACCACCTCCACCCCAACGAGGCGGGCCTGGCCGCGATGGCCCGTGCCGTCCCCCTCCGGCTCTTCCGCTGAGCCGTCCACGCGCGACCGCCCGCGTCCCGCACCACCGCACGCACGCACCACGCACCACGCACCACACCACGCACGGCGCCCCCGCGCCCCCCTTGGCACCTCGAAACCCTCACTCCGATCTGGACGGTGACCCATTCCCATGAGGAGATCACGAGCCTCCCTGACCCGGCTGACCCACGTGGCCGCCACCGGCGCCCTCGCCCTCGCCCTCGGCGTGACGCTGCTGGCGGGCAACTCCGGCGGCGCCCACGGCGAGGCCCGCGGCGAGGCGGCCGCGGCGGCCCACGGCCGCCCCTCGCAGTCGGGCCAGCACTGGGTCCACAGCTGGACGGCGATGCCGCAGCTGACGGAGCCCCACAACATGCCGCCCCCGCCGTTCACCGGCTCCGACGCGGTGCTGGTGGACACCACCCTGCGGCAGACCGTGCACGTCTCCACGGGCGGCGAGCGCATACGGCTGCGCTTCTCCAACGCCTTCGGCGACACCCCCCTGCCCCTCACCTCGGTCTTGGTGGCGCTCCCCGCCGGCGGGCAGGCGGGCGTCAGCGCGATCGAGCCGGGCAGCTCGCGGGCCGTGACGTTCAACGGCGAGCGGTCCATCACCGTCCCGGTCGGGGCCCAGGTGGTCTCCGACCCGATCACGTTCGACCTCGACGACGCGAGCAACCTGACCGTCACGACCTACCTCGCCGACGGCCAGCCCTCGCTGAACCTCACCTCGCACCCCGGCTCCCGCACCACCTCCCACCTGCTGGCCGGTGAGCACACCGACGCCCAGAACCTGGCCGGCGCGACGCCCAGCGACCACTGGTACCTGCTCAGCGGCGTGGAGGTCTGGTCGAGCCGGCAGACCGCCGCCCTGGCGATCCTCGGCGACTCGCTGACCGACGGCCGCGGCTCCACCACCAACGGGAACAACCGTTGGCCCGACCAGCTGCTGACGCGCCTCCAGGACGAGGACGCCACCGAGAACGTCGCGGTCCTCAACCAGGCCGCGGGCGGCAACCGGGTCCTCAACGACGGGCTCGGCCCCAACGTCCTGGCCCGCATGGACCGTGACGTCCTCGCCCACAGCGGCGTGGACTGGCTGATCCTCTTCGAGGGCGTCAACGACATCGGCACCGCCGAGGCCACCGAGGCCGCCCAGCGGCAGGTCGCGCAGGACCTCATCACGGCCTTCGACCAGATCATCACCCGGGCCCACGCCCACGACATCAAGGTCTACGGCGCCACGCTGCTGCCGTTCGGCGGCGCGGACTACGACGACCCGGGCGGCTACCGCGAGCAGGCCAGGACGACGGTCAACGAGTGGATCCGCACCAGCGGACGCTTCGACGAGGTGCTCGACTTCGACGCGGCCGTCCGTGACCCGGCCCAGCCGGACCAGCTCCTGCCCACCCTCCACGACGGGGACTGGCTCCACCTGAACCCACAGGGGTACGGCGAGCTCGCCGCGGCCGTGCCGACCGACCTGTTCGTCACGGGGCGCCACCACCGCCGCTGACGGGCGGCTACACGATCGCGGGCGGCGGGACGAGGCCGGTAGGGGGCCCGTCCCGCCGCCCGTCAGCGCGTCAGCGCGTCAGCGCGTCAGCGGACGCGACGCGCCGGGAGCGCGGCGCAGCTCAGGAGCGGCAGCCCAGGCGCTTGGTGGCCAGGGCGACGTCGTCGATCTGGAGGTCGTAGGACGACGGGGTGGGGTCGGCCTGGTAGAGCTGCCAGCCGATGCGGACGGTGTCGAAGCGGGGGAAGACGAAGTCGACCTGGTTGCCGCCGTGCTGGGTCGTGGTGACGGTCAGATCGTGCTGCGGGGCGCCGTCGATCCACACCCTGACGCGGTTGTCGCGGGCGTCCTGCTGCCACTCGAGGCAGGTCCAGCGGCCGGACTCGGCGGGGACGGACTCCCGCCAGTCGGTCCAGTCGCCCGTGGGGCCGCCGTCGGAGCCGACGCCCCAGAACGACCCCGACGGCGCGTCGTTCAGGAACTCCTCGTCGACGTACTGGCCGCCGATGGGCCGCACGAGGGAGCCGTCGCCCTCGCCGCTGGTCTCGACCAGCGTGAAGTGCGCCCAGTCGGGCGCGGTGGGGAAGGCCTCCACACGCACCCACATCCGGCCGTAGAAGCTGTTGCGGGGGGCCGTGAAGTCCTCGACCTCCAGGAAGGCGTGGCCGTTGCCCTCGGTGTGGACGGCCAGCACCTGCCCGTCACGGCCCTGGCCCTCGACGACCGTCAGCGAGCCGTCGCGGGTGTCGACGCCCCAGTCGTCGCCGGCGGCCTCGCCGGGCGGCAGGTCCTCGAACGTCTCGCAGAACAGCGACCGGCCACGGTCGCGACACTCGTCGGACCGGGCGGCCTGGGCCGGGGCGGTGCCGGCGACGACGACGGTGGCGGCCGTCGTCGCCAGGGCGAGCGCGCCGAGGATGCCGGCGCGGCGTGACGGGGTGGCGATGCGGAGTCTCATGGGCTTCTCCACTGGGTGAGGGGGCGAGGGGGCGGTGCGCGCCCGCGCCGTGGGAGCGCTTCCACGGTCGGCGCCTCGGGCACTCTACGCCCGGGGCGCCGGGCGCGGACACCCGGACGCGGCGACCCCCGGGAGGGGCCGCCGCGTCGCGGGCGTGACGTGGTGGTTCGGTCGGACCGCCGGGCCGCCGGGCCGCCGGACCGTCAGACGGTCAGGCCGTCAGACGGCCGGAGGTTCCGGTCGGCGCCGTGGCACGGGCGGTCAACTGGCGGTGCAGGTGCCGATGGTGGGCGCCTGCCAGTTGCCGTTCGCCATGACCGTGAAGCCGAAGCTGGTCGAGGCTCCCGCCGCCAGCGTGCCGTTGCCGTTGGGTCTCATCGTCATGACGTTGCCGCTGCCGTCCCAGGTGGGCGAGCCGTTCCACGTCGCGGAGATCCGTTGTGGCGAGTGGACGGTGACGGTCACGCTCCAGTTGCTGATCGGGGCGCTTCCCGCGGTGATCACCACACGGCCGTTGAAGCGGTCGCCCCACCGGTCGGTCTCGCTGTACGTCGCGGTGCAGCCGGCGCCGGGCGTGCCGCCGTTGCCGCCGTTGTCACCGCCTCCGACGGTGGTGCCGCCGCTCGTGCCGCCGCTCGATCCGCCGAGCGCGTTGAGCACGGCGGTGTACGCGGCCTTCTTGTTGTAGTTGCCGTCGAAGAGCAGCGGGGTGTCCTGGGAACGCCAGGAGTACTTGTCGGTCACGCCCCACACGGTGATGCCGGTGCAGCGGGTGACGGCGAGGCAGGCCTGGGTGACGCCCTGGTACTGCTGGGCCTGGGAGGAGCCGGAGCCGGCGATGTCGAGCTCGGTGATCTCGACGTCGACGCCGAGGTCGGCGAAGCGCTGGAGCGTCTGGTGGAAGTTCTGGGGCACCGGGTTGCCGCTGTTGAAGTGGCCCTGGAAGCCGATGCAGTCGATCAGGCCCTGGGCCTTCAGGTCACGCACCAGGTTGTAGGCGGCGTCCTGCTTGGGCCCGGGGTTCTCCAGGTTGTAGTCGTTGTAGCAGAGCTTGGTGTCCGGGTCGGCCTGGCGGGCGATCCGGAACGCCTCGGCGATGAAACCGTCGCCCATGGCCTGCTGGAAGGGGGAGTTGCGGCGCGAGCCGTTCTCCTCGAAGGCCTCGTTGACGACGTCCCAGTAGGCGGCGTCGGGCCAGTGCTGGAGGACGGCGTTGATGTGGTTGGTCATCGCCTGGCGGGCGTTGCCGGAGTTGACCCAGCCCGGCAGCTGGGAGTGCCACACCAGGGTGTGACCGCGGTACTGCACGCCCATGTTGCGTGCCTGCTGCGCGATCCGGTCACCCGGACCCCAGTTGAACTGGCCCTGGTTGCGCTGGACCGTGTCCCACTTCATGGAGTTCTCGGCCGTCAGGCTGTTGAACTCCCGCGTCATCGTGGAGGTGTACGCGGACTCGTTGAAGTAGTTCTCGTTCGCCGCCACACCGAAGTACTTGCCCTTGGCGGCGGCGGCACTGGCCAGGGTGGTCTGGGCGGTGGCGGAGCCGGAGAGCGCGACGAGGCCGGCGGATGCCAGGACGGCCGCCAGTCCGAGGATGAGCGCGGCGTGCACGCGGCGGGGCCTGCCCGACCGTCGGCGTCTGTGGGGGGGTCTGTCGTTCACTGGCGTCCCTTCTCGGTGGCCCGGACGGTAGGTGGACACCGTTCGGGCGTAGTGGATCGGAGCAGTGCGTGACTGCCACATTCCTGTGGCAACCGGTGACGATCGTTCGGGAAGTATGGAGAATTGCTGTCGGAACGTCAACAGTTTCTTCCGGAAACATTCCGGTAGCTCAGATCGCCTCCAGCGCCCAGCGCCTTCAAGGGTTGTGAAGGAACAGAAACACCCTGTTCATGGCCACACTCGCAGCTGGACCGCCCCTCGACCGGGTCTCGACCGCAACACTTCCGAATGGAATCCGGAAGTTTTCGGCCCCTGGGTGCCTGCCCGGAGCAGCCCCAGGATCGAGAGCGCGCGTGCCGGGGGACGACACGTGATGACCCACGACGCGAGACCCCAGGAGGATGCCGTGACGCCCGAGCAGGCCACCGAACCCGTGCTCACCGGAGTGCGCAACTTCCGCGACGTGGGCGGGCTGCCGACAACGGACGGCAGGCGGGTCAGGAGGGGACGGCTCTACCGCAGCGGCCACCTCGCGCAGGCGACCCCGGCCGACCAGGCGTTCCTGGCCAGCCTCGGCCTGCACACCGTCTTCGACTTCCGCAACAGCGCCGACCAGGCCCTGGAGGGGCCCGACGTCACCCTCCCCGGCGTGCGCAACGTGAACATCCCGCTCACCGACGCGGCGGACGGCGCCGACTTCTGGCAGCTGGTGCGGGACGGCAGCCTCTCCGAGCTCCGCACGGTCCTGTCGGACGGGCAGGGCGAGGCGACGATGATCGCGAGCTACCGCACCATGATCCTCACGCGCACCGCCGAGCACGGCAGGGTGGTGCGGGCCCTGGCGGCCGGCGAGACGCCCGCGCTGCTGCACTGCGCGGCCGGGAAGGACCGTGCCGGCCTCACGGTCGCGGTGATCCTGCTGGCCCTCGGCGTCGAGCGCGACGCGATCGTCGAGGACTACCTGAAGTCGGGCGCTCCCCACCGCCGGTACGTGGTGCGGCGCGGGCCTGGGATGGCGGAGGGAGGCCGGTCGGCGCGGGAGGTGGTGCGGCTGCTGGCGCCGTTCTTCGACGCGCGCCTGGAGTACCTGCGCGCCGCCTTCGCCCAGATCGACCAGACCTGGGGAGGCGTCGACGGCTACCTGTCCGAGGGCCTCGCCCTCGGACACGCCGAACGCGAGCGGCTGCGCGACCACCTGCTGACACCGGCGCCGCGGGGAGGCGTCTGAGGACTCGGCTCGTCGTCGACGGGAGCTGGGGCGGGCTGTCGCGTGAGGGAGGAGTTCGGTCGGCAGCGGCAGGACTTCGCCTCGGCTCACGCGCCGCTCCCGGGCCGGCCCGGTCCCAGGTCGCGACGACTGGCCGTTCGCCCCCGATGCCCTCGCATCACGCCGAGGTCGACGGCCCCGGAGGTGTCGGGGGAATGCCGGTACGGGCGAGATAGTCCTGTAGTTCCCGGTGCCGGAACTGGTAGGCGATCCCGGCCGTGCGCGTCAGCCCCGCCTCACAGCACCAGTCCAGAAACCGTCCGAGCCGGAACGGCAGCACCGGATCCCGCGCCCACGGACGGCGTGTGCACAACAGGAACGCCACATACCGCACGCTGGCCATGCTGATCCGGAGCGCCAGGAGAAGCCCGGCCGTGAACCCCGCCACGAACCCGGCCCCGAACCCGAACAGGGCATCGAACCCGAAGATCAGCACGATCACGAGCATGGCCACGAGCCCCAACAGGAGCCCGGCCGTCAGGTCACCACGGACCACCTCACGTGGCCTCACGCCGGGCCTGAAATCGCCCCCCTGCGCGAAACCGCCCATGAGCCCGACCACGGGGCCGGCCAGGATCGCGTACCAGTCCCCGACGCCGATCCCGGGACCGGGCACGAACCCGGGCAGTTGCTCGAACCCGAGGCCGACCACGAGCCCCAGCGCGAACCCGGCCCCGAGCCGGCGCCAGCCTGTGAGGGTGCGCAGCGCGGACACGTTGATCCGTTGCGCCCTGGGCCAGCGCTTCTGGGTGGACACGATGATCCGCAGGCCGAACGCCGCGGCCGCGGCGATGACGCCCACGCTCACCCAGCCCTTGAGCGAGCGGAGCGCGAGCAGCCCCAGTGACAGGGCGAGCAGGACGGTCACGAACACCACGGCGGTGTGGGCGTTGCGGGCACGTCGGGGGCCGGCCAGGGGCCACAGCTCATGCAGGACCAGGTCGGTTCCCGGCAGCCGCCGCCCGCCGATCTCACGGCCGCCGACGGTGTTGGCGTGCAGGTAGCGGGCCAGGACGGACAACCAGGTGCGGGCCTGGTCAGGGGTGCAGGAAGCCGGGCACGGCGCGGCGGTGGCCGCCGCGGCGGCGGGGATGAACAGGCCCAGCAGGTGGTCGCGCACGGCCGCCTCGGTGTTCAGGGCGGGTGCGAGCAGTTCGCTGGGGTCGCGGTCGAAGTCGCCGCCGCGGCCCTGGTCGTAGACGGTCGCGGCCACCGTCAGCCGCCACGGCGTGGACAGGGCCCGGGCCAGTGGTCCGTCCTGGTCCTGGGCGAGCCTGTCCAGGACCGGCTCCCAGCGCTCGGGGGTTGACGTGCGGGCGGCCAGGAAGTCCCAGGCCGCTTCCGCGCTGACCGGCCGGATCGTGATCCTGGCGGCGTCGCGAATCCACCGCCCGTCGCCCTCCAGCGCCGCGTACGGGCCGCTGCGGCAGGTGACCACCAACTGGCCCCGCTCCGCGCCGTCGAGGTAGGAGTTCATCTCCCGCAACGCGGCCCCGGCGCGGGAGGCGTGGGAGTCATGGGAGTCGGGCGCCGCCCGGTCGGGGTGCTCCTCCTCGTCCATCTCGTCCAGGCCGTCCAGCACCGGCAGGATGAGCCGCCTGTCCACCAGGGTCGACGCCGCACGTAACGGCAGACCGTAATCACGCACCAAACACTCGATGACCCACCGCTCCAGGGACTGGCGACCGGGGTCGAATCCGGACAACGACAGCCGCACCGGGACCACTCCCCCCTCCGCCCGGTCGGCCAGAAGCCGCAGCATCAGCCGCACGGCGAGGACGGTCTTGCCCGCGCCCGGCGCCCCGGTGATCACCAGCCGCCCGGGACGCAGACGGCCGTAGTAGCCGGCCACGTCCGCCAGTCGGCCGGCGGGAGCGGCGCCCGCCGCGTTGTGCGCGCGAGCCGGCGTGAAGCCGAAGGCGAGGTCGATGGCCTCGGTGTCACCCCCCAGCAGCCGATGACACTCCGCCTCCTCCCGCCGCTGCACCTGCGGCGCCAACCGGTCCGCGAGCCCCCCGGCGTCGGTGTCCTGCCACACCACCGCCCGACGGGCGGACCAGATCGCAACCACCAGCGAGGCCACGCCGACCAACACACCAGCCGGGTCGGCGTACCCGGCCCCGGCCCGAGCCACCACCACAGCCAGCACCACCGTGGCCCCCGCCGTCAGAACAGCCCAACCCCACCTCGCCCTGTGCCCACTCCCCATCCCCCCATGATGCCCGGGCATGATCCGCCAGGCCCGGACCTCACGGCCAGAGGGTCGGGATTTCGTCAACACCTCCCGAGGCTGCCGGCGCCGTGAGGTGGCCGGCGCGGCCGTGCCGGGCGACGCCGCGTGTCGGTTGCCGTCGGCCGGTCCCTCCGGCCAATCCCCCGGCCGATCCCCCCGGGCGGTCGGTTCCGGGCGGTCACTTCCTCCGGACGACGACGAAGTCGGCCAGCTCCGTCAGCTGGCGGCGGACGGCGGCGGGAAGGGAGACGTCGCGGAGCGCGGCGAGGGCGGCGTCGTGCTGCCGCCGGGCCTCCTCCTCGGTCCACCGCCGCCCGCCCGCCTCCTCGATGAGGGCCGCGCGGGCGGCGAACTCCGCCTCGTCCACCTCCTCGATCTCCTCCCGGCTCCGCTTGACGTCCGCGGCCAGCAGCGTCGTCAGCCGCTCGGCGGCGGCGTTCCCCGTGGCCAGGGCGGCGGCCACCGGCAGGGACTTCTTCCGCTGCCGCAGGTCGCCCCAGGCCGGCTTGCCGGTGGTGCGCGGGTCGCCCCAGATGCCGAGCAGGTCGTCCACGGCCTGGAACGCGAGCCCGAGGTGTTCGCCGTAGAGCTCCAGCGGGCGCGAGACGGACTCGTCCGCGCCGGCGAGGACGGCGCCGATCGCGGCGGCGGCGGCCAGCAGCGCGCCCGTCTTGTTGCCCGCCATCGTCTGGCACTCCTCGACGCTGACCCGCTCGCGGTGCTCGAAGGAGATGTCCTGGGCCTGACCGTTGATCAGGCGGCGGCTGGAGGTGGCCAGCAGGCGGGCCGCGCGGGCGGCCGGCGGTGAGCCGTCGCCGATGACCACCTCCCCCGCCAGGGCGAAGAGCGCGTCGCCCACGAGGATCGCCTGCGCGGGGCCGTGGACCTTCCAGACGGTGTCGCGGTGGCGGCGCTGCTCGTCGCCGTCCATCAGGTCGTCGTGGAGGAGGGAGAAGTTGTGGACCAGCTCGACCGCGACGGCGCCGGGCACCCCGACCTCCGGCCCGGCGCCGGCCGCCTCGGCCGACAGCAGCGCGAGGGCGGGCCGGACCGCCTTGCCGCTGTCGCCGTCCGCGGGGCGGCCCTGGGCGTCGATCCAGCCGAAGTGGTAGGCGGCGATGGTGTCCATGGGTGGGGCCAGGCGCCCGACCGCGGCGCGCAGCGCGGGGGCGGTGAGGGTCCGTCCGCGCTCCAGCAGCGCGGCGGTCTCGTCCTGGGTGGTGGGGTGGGCCGCGGTCACGTGCTCTCCTTCAGGGTGGTGCGGTGGGCCACCGCCGCGGACACGGCGGCGAGCCCGCTGCGCACCGCTCCCTCCATCGTCGCCGGCCACCCGGTGGCGGTCCACGCGCCGGCCAGGTACAGGCCGGGGGCGGACGTCACCGGGCCGGGCCGCAGGCGGCCCACGCCGGGCGAGGGGGCGAAGGTGGCGGCGCGTTCACGGGTGACGAAGAAGTCGCGCACCCGGGCGGTGGCGGCGGCGGGCAGCAGTCGCGCGAGCTCCGGCAGGAAACGCTCGCGCAGCTCGCCCACGGGCCGCGTGATCTCCTCGTGGGCCGCGGACTGCGACACCACCAGGTACTGGTGGGCACCGCCCACGGCGGCGAGGCCCGCCGGCACGGTGCGGTCGAAGACCCACTGGACCCGGCTGCCCAGCGCGGCGAGGAAGCCGCGGCGCAGCACGGGCCTGTCGTAGACGACGTGGAGGTTGACGATCGGCGCGGCGGTCAGCCGCGCCAGCCGTCCGGGCTCGGGGAGGGCGCCGGGTGGCAGCAGCCGGTGGGCCTCGTGAGGCGGCACGGCGAGGATCACCCGGTCGGCGGTGAGCTCCCGCTGGCCGGTGCGCGTCGCGAGGGTGGCGCGCCAGCCGCCCGTCCCCGGCTCGGGCCCAAGCCGCCGCGCCCGGGTGGCGGGCAGGATCCGGACCCCGGCGCGGGCGAGCGCGGCGCGGGCGAGGGCGTCGTGGAGGGTCCCGAGGGGGACGTCGGGGACGGCGAGGTCGGCCGCGCCCGCCTCGGTGAGCAGGCCGGTGCGGAAGACCATGGCGGCGAGTTGGAGGGAGACGTCGGCGGCGCGAGCGTTCAGCGTCGCGACGCCGATCAGGTCCCACAGCGCCTCGACGCAGCGGTCGCTCTGGCCGTGGCGGCGCAGCCAGCCGGCGAAGTCCTCGCCGTCCAGCGCGGGGTCGGTGGGGTCGAGACGGCGCAACGCGAGGGCGGCGCGCGCCGCGGCCATCCGCTCGCCGCGCGTCAGGTGGGGGTAGCGGGCGAGCCCGGGGGCGAGGTGGAACGGCACGGGCAGGCTCGGCGTGCGGGCCAGGCGGCCGAGGCGGCCGGTGGCGGCGTCGAGCACGGGCACGCTGAGCCGGGGCTGCAACGGGGCGAGCGCCGCGCCGCCGATCCGCCGCAGGAAGGAGCGGTAGGCGGTGCAGCAGCGCAGGTGGACGTGTTGGCCGTTGTCGACGGTGAGGGTGGCGCTCCGCCCGCCGAGGCGCGTCGTGCGGTGGAAGGAGAACGCGAGGCCGCCCAGGCGGGTCCTGGCCTCGACGAGCGTCACGGCCGCGCCGCGGTCGGCCAGCGCCAGCGCGGCGGCGGTGCCGGCGAGGCCGCCGCCGACGACGAGGACGTGTCCGAGGGCGCGTCCGCCACGGGGCCCGGTCCCGGCGGGCCGCCGCTCGTCGGGCAGGGCGGGCCGGGTCACGCGCACAGCCGTCGGGTGTCGGGGCCGGCCGGGGTGCGGCCGGCGACGAGGGTGCGGGCGGCGACCAGGGCCTTGCGGGGGGTGGACAGCGAGACGCGGCCGCGCAGGACGAGGAACGGGTCGGCGTCGATGCGGTCCAGCAGCTGGTGGTAGATGCCGGCCATCGAGGCGGCGCAGGCGGCGCTGCGGCGGTCGAGCAGCGGCAGCAGCCGGAAGCCGTGGTCGAACAGCGCGCGGGCCCGCCGCACCTGGAAGCGCACCAGGCCGGGGAAGTCGGCGCCGGTGACGGCCAGGCCGGCGCCCGCCCGCTGGGGTATCTCCGTGGGGCATCCGAAGGAGCGCAGCTCGCGGGCGGGGAGGTAGGTGCGGCCCAGGGCGGCGTCCTCGCGGATGTCGCGCAGGATGTTGGTGAGCTGGAGGGCGAGGCCGAGGGAGTCGGCGTACGCGGGGGCGTGGCGTGCCTCGGGCGCGGCGGGGAGGGTGCCGAAGACGCCGAGGGAGAGCCGGCCGACGGCGCCGGCCACGCAGCGGCAGTAGCGCACCAGCTCGTCCCAGGTCTCGTAGCGGCGGCCGCGCACGTCCATGAGGACGCCCTCGACGAGTTCGTCCAGCGCGTCGAGCGGTATGGGGAAGTGGTGGGTGGTGTGGCTGAGGGCGACGGCGACCGGGTCGGTGGCGTCCTCGGGGACGGCGTCCTCGCGCAGCCGACGCAGCAGGCCGCGGGTCCTGCGCAGGCGCGCCTCCTTGGTGGCGGGCCGCAGCAGGCCGTCGCCGATGTCGTCCACGCGGCGCGAGAAGGCGTACAGGGCGCTCAGGGCCCGGCGCTTGGGGGTGGGCAGCAGGCGGATGCCGTAGGAGAAGTTGCGGGCGTGCTGCGCGGTGACGATCTCGCAGTAGCGGTAGGCGGCGGCGACGGCCGGCGAGGGCGGGGATGTGCTCATGGTCCTCTTCTGGTACTGGATCGATCCCGGCTCAGCGTCCCGGGGCGGCTCCCAGGGCCTGTGCGAGGGTCGTGCCCGTCGCGTACAGCAGTCCGCGCCGGGTGGCGCGGGGTGGGCCCGCCAGCACGTCGTAGCCGGCGTCGGCGATGGCCCGGATCGCCGCCCGGCCGCCGCCGACGAAGCCGGCGAGCAGCAGTCGCAGCCGCCCGCGGACGGTGCCCACCAGGGACGCGCCCGCGGCCAGCAGCCTACGTGCCCGCGCGGCGAGGTGGGCGACGAGGGTGCGGACGGCGGTGGTGGCGGTGGGGGCGGCGAGGTCGGCGGTGGTGACGCGGAAGCGACGCATGTCGGCGGCCGGGAGGTAGACGCGGTCGCGGGCGAGGTCCTCGGCGACGTCCTGGAGGTGCTCGACGATCTGGAGCGCGGTGCAGACGGCGTCGGACAGGCGCCGCCGCGCGGGAGTGGTGGTGCCCGTGACGGCGAGCACCAGGTGGCCGACGGGGTTGGCGGACAGCTCGCAGTAGCGCAGGAGCTCGTCGTGGGTGGCGTAGCGGCGGTGGTGCTGGTCGAGGCGGTTGGCCGCCAGGAGGTCGAGGAACGGCTTGGGGCCGAGGCCGGTGCGGCGCACGGTGGGGACGAGGTCGCGCAGCAGCGGGTGGCGGGGGGCGGGGCCGCCGTGGGCGCTGGCGAAGACGCGTCGCAGGTCGGCTTCGAGGGCGTCGAGGAGGGCCGGCGGTTCGAGGGAGGCTGGCCGATCGGGGGAGGGGGGAGGGTCGAGGGGGGCGGGAGCGCCGCCGGCCGCGCCGGAGGGCGCGGGCGCCGCTCCAGGGTCGAGGCCGAGGAACGCGGCGTGGACGGGGGCGTGCGTCAGGTCGCCGTCGCCGATGTCGTCGACGAGCCGGGCGTAGCCGTAGACGGCCGTCAGATCCTCGCGCCAGGCCCGGGGCAGGAAGCGGGGGGCGACCGGGAAGTTCTCCCGGAAGGACTTCGCCAGCAGCTCCCGAGCCTGGCGCTCGGTGTCCGACATGACCGTCATGTCAGCATTTCTACCTCAACTCTCCTCGTCGCGCTTGCGGGCGCGGGGCCCGCCGCCACGACCGGGGCCGCCGGCTCGCCCCTGGCCACCGGGGCGCCCGCCCCGCCCGGCGCCACCCCCCGCACGGCCGGGACCGCCACCACGACCGGGACCGCCCGCGGCGGCGTCCGTGTGCCGCTCGTAGGCCGCGAGCACCTCGTCGGTGGGACCGTCCATCACCAACTCGCCCCGCTCCAGCCACAGCACCCGGTCGCAGGTGTCGCGGATCGACTTGTTGCTGTGGCTGACGAGGAAGACCGTGCCGGCCTGGGTGCGCATCTCCCTGATGCGGGCCTCGGAGCGCTTGCGGAACATCTTGTCGCCGGTGGCCAGGGCCTCGTCGATCATCAGCACGTCGTGCTCCTTCACGGCGGCGATGGAGAACCGCAGGCGGGCCTGCATGCCGGAGGAGTACGTCCGCATCGGCATGCTCATGAAGTCCTGGCCGCGCTCGTTGAGGCCGGAGAAGTCGACGATCTCCTCGTACCGCTCCCGGATCTGCTCGCGCGACATGCCCATGGCCAGGCCGCCGAGGATGACGTTCCGCTCGCCGGTGAGGTCGTTCATCAGGGCCGCGTTGACACCCAGCAGCGAGGGCTGGCCGCCCGTGTAGACCCGGCCCTTCTCGGGGGGCAGCAGGCCGGCGATGGCGCGCAGCAGGGTGGACTTGCCCGAGCCGTTGGAGCCGATCAGGCCGATGGCCTCGCCGCGGTAGGCGACGAAGCTGACGCCGCGCACCGCGTGCACCTCGTGCACCCGCTGGGAGCGCTGGCCGCGCAGGATCCGGCTGAGCGCAGCGGAGCCGCTGCCGCGGCTGCGGACGTTGTGCACGCGGTAGACGATGTGGACGTCGTCGGCGATGACGGTGGGCGTCCGCTCGCCGCCGGACGCCTGCGTGGTCTCCCGCGTCTTTGTCGGTACCGTCGGCTCCGTGGTCGCCCGGTCAGTCGCGGCCATAGCGGTCCTCCGCCTTCCAGAAGTAGATGAAGCCCCCGACACCCAGCACCAGCGCCCAGCCGAACCCGAGCAGCCAGGTCTCGGCGGGGATGGTGCTCGGGTACCACCCGTCCATGAGGGCGTACCGCATCAGGTCCATGTAGACGGCGGCGGGGTTGGCGGCCAGGACGTCGGCCAGCCAGTCGGCCGCCTCCACCTTCTTCTCGACCATCCACCGCAGCGGGAACATCACGCCGGAGAAGTACATCACCGTGCGCAGCACGAAGGGCATGACCTGCGCCAGGTCGGGCACCGAGCTGCCCCAGCGGGCGAAGATCATGGCCATGCCGGTGTTGAAGGTCAGCTGCATGACCAGGGCCGGGATCATCAGCAGCCAGGCGAGGTCCGGATAGTGTCCGAATCCGATCATGACGGCCACGAGGACGACCATCGAGTACAGCAGCTGCTGGAGCTGCTGGAGACAGAACGCGATCGGCAGCGACGCCCTCGGGAAGTGCAGCGCCCGGACCAGACCGAGGTTGTTCGCGATCGCCTTCGTGCCGGACATGATCGAGCTCTGCGTGAAGGCGAACACGAACACGCCGGTCACGAGGAACGGGACGTACTCCGAGTCGTCCATGCCACCGCGGGCGCCGATCAGCCAACCGAAGATCAGGTAGTACACCGCGGCGTTGAGCAGCGGCGTCAGCACCTGCCACAGCTGGCCGAGCCGAGCCCTGCTGTACTGCGCCACCAGCTTCGCCTGGGAGAAGGCGACGATGAAGTGACGGCGCCCCCACAGCTGCCGGACGTACGTGGGCAACGGGGGCCGGGCGCCGCTGACCGTCAAACCGTGACGGGCCGCCAGGTCGGCCAGTGACTCGTCCCGGGGGGGCGCACCTGTGCGCGTTGTCTGACTCACCTTGAAACTCTCGTCCTCGCAGAGCGCATGGGAACCGCTTGTGTGCGCAAGTTTTATCAGGGTACTTACACCGGTGCGGTAATCCTCTGGATACTCTCAGACCCGCATCGGTCAGACGATGGGAGGTCGGCCCAGACGGGTCAGCCGCCACACCGTGCGCCACCGCATGGGGTGGCGCGGACCACAGGGGGTGCGCCAGCCCTCCGTGAAGCCGCCCAGCCAGGCCTTCAGGCCCTCCCGGGACGGCCGCCGGGCGAGAGTGATCATCAGCCAGACCGCGAGGTAGACCGGGACGAGCGGCAGCGGCAGGTTGCGCCGGGCCAGCCAGACCCGGTTCCGCGCCGTCATCCGGTGGTAGAGCGGGTGGCGCGAGGGCAGCGTCGCCGGGTGGTGCAGCACGAGGTCGGCGCGGTAGGCGATGCGCCAGCCGGCGTCGAGGGCGCGCCAGGCGAGGTCGGTCTCCTCGTGCGCGTAGAAGAAGTGCTCGGGCAGCCCGCCGACCTGCTGGAAGACCTGGGTGCGCACCGCCGTGGCGCCGCCGAGGAAGGTCGTCACCTCCGAGGAGCGCAGCGGGTCGGAGGCCCGCAGCCGCGGCACGTGGCGCCGCTGGGTGTCGCCGCTGACCGGGTCGGCGATGCGGAAGCTGATGATCCCCAGCTGCGGGTCGGCGTCGAACGCGGCGCGGACCGCCTCGGCCGTGCCGTGGTCGGGCAGCACGCCGTCGTCGTCGAGGAAGAGCAGCACGTCGACGTCGCAGCCGCCGGGACCGAACGCCTCGATGCCGACGTTCCGCCCGCCGGGGATGCCGAGGTTCTCCGGCAGTTCGACGCTGCGCACGCCCACGGGCAGCTCCGGCAGACCCGAGCCGTTGCCGACCACGACGACGTCGACGGGCTCGCCGTCCTGCCGCGCCACGGAGTCCAGCAGCGTGCGCAGCTCCTCGGGGCGGTCGCCCCTGGTCAGGACCACCGCGCCGATTCTGAGCTGCGCCGTACCCACCGCGATCACCGCAGCCTGCTGGAGGAGAGGATGGACACCAGGTGGAGCACGACCTGGAGGAGGGCGATGGCGGCGAGGACCGCCACGGCGAGGCGGGTGAAGAACAGCTCCCCCACCCCGCCGTCGCCCGAGCCGGCCACGGCGTCGAGGAGCGCGGCCAGCAGGATCAGCAGCGACGCCTCCACCGCGCCGATCAGCCGGTGGAAGCGCAGCGCGGCGGCGGCCCGGCGGGCGAGTGCCAGCCGGGCCGAACGGGGGGCGGCCGAGGTCTCGGGGGCGGCGGGCAGCCCGGAGCGGGTGCGGGCGACGTCCACGAGGTCGGTCTCGGCCTTGATCAGTATCGCTCCCAGCGCCGCCACCGCGCCGAGGAAGGCCCACTGCCAGGCGGGCCCCGCGTCACTGCCCTCGCCCGAACCCGCCGCGAGGTCGGCGGCGCGCAGCCCGAGGCCGACCAGGAGGGCCGCCTCGGCGAGGTAGTGGCCCACGCGGTCGAGGTAGACGCCGGTGATCGAGGTCTGGCCCCGCCAACGGGCCACCTCGCCGTCCACGCAGTCCAGCAGCAGGTAGAGCTGGATCAGCAGGACGGCGGCCAGCGCGCCCGTCACGCCGGGCAGCAGCAGGGCCGCGCCGGCGACGACGCCGGCGAGCACCATCAGGTAGGTGAGCTGGTTGGGGGTGACGCGGGTGGTCACCAGGTGCCGCGTCCAGCGCACCGAGAGCGCGCGCATGTAGAGGCGGCCGGCCCAGTGCTCGCCGCTGCGCCGGTCCATCACACCCGGCGGGTGCACGACCGGCCGGAGTTCAGCTACTGATGGCTTTGACATAGTCCGCGTACGCGTCTCTGATCTCGTCGGTGGTCAGGTCGAGGTGTTCCAGGATCGTGTAACGGCCGGGTCGGGTCTGGGGTGCGAACGCGACGGCCGCCACGAACTCGTCCGTTCCGAAGCCGATCTCGTCGGGCACCACGGGCAGCTCGTGGCGGCGCAACACCTCGGCGACGAGCGCGGCCCGCTCACCCTCGCCCCGCAGGTGGGTGGCGAAGGCGGCGCCGAGGCCGACCTGCTCGCCGTGGAGCGCGGAACGCCTGGGGTAGAGCAGGTCCAGGGCGTGGGAGATCTCGTGGCAGGCGCCGGAGGAGGGCCGGGTGTGGCCGGCGATCGACATGGCGATGCCGGAGAGCACGAGGGCCTCCGCGAGCACGGTGAGGAAGGCGTCGTCCTCACAGTCACCCGGGTGGCGCAGCACCGCCTCGCCCGCCTGCCGGGCCATGGCGGCGGCCAGGCCGTCGATCTGCTCGCCGGTCTCCCGGTGGGCGAGCTCCCAGTCGGCGACGGCGGAGAGGTTGGAGATCGCGTCGCCGATGCCGGAGCGGACGTACCGCACGGGAGCCTCGCGGATGACGTCGAGGTCGACGACGAGGGCGATCGGGGTGGGGACGCCGTAGGAGCCACGGCCCGCGTCGTTGTCGAGGATCGAGACCGGGGAGCAGATGCCGTCGTGGGAGAGGTTCGTGGCGACGGCGACCATCGGGAGGCCGACGCGGGCGGCGGCGTACTTCGCGGCGTCGATGATCTTGCCGCCGCCGAGCCCCACGACGGCGTCGTAGTGGCTCGCGCGCATGGCGTCGGCGAGCTGGACGGCGGCGTCGAGGGTGCAGCCGTCGACCTCGTACCAGTCGGCGCCCGGCAGGGCGGGGGCCAGCCGCCCCCTGAGCGCCGTGCCCGAGCCGCCGCTGATCGCGACCGCGAGGCGGCCGGAGGAGGAGATCCGCTGGTCGGCCAGGAGCCCGGCGAGGTTGTCCAGGGCTCCCGCGGCGATGTCGACCGAGACGGGCGAGGGGATCAGTCGGGTCAGTACCGGCACGCGATCTCCCTGCCCCGGGCGAGATCGTCGTGGTTGTCGATCTCGACCCAGCTGACGTCACCGATGGGGACCGTGTCGACGCGGATGCCGCGGTCGACCAGCTCCTGGTACCCGTCCTCGTAGTAGAGCTGGGGGTCGCGCTCGAAGGTGGTGCGCAGCGCGTCGGCGAGGTCCGCGGCGGCCTCGGGCTCGATCAGGGTGACGCCGATGTACTCGCCCGTGGCCTCGGCGGGGTCCATCAGCTTGGTGATGCGCCGCACGCCCGTGGCGGCGTCGGCGACCACCTTCATCTCCTCGTCCGCGAGGGTCTTCACCGTGTCGAGGGCGAGGACAACGTGGCGGCCGGGGGCCCGCTCGGCCAGGAGGGTCTTCTCCACGGAGGCGGGGTGGACGGTGTCGCCGTTGGCGAGGATCACGCCCTCGGTGAGGACGTCGCGGGCGCACCACAGGGAGTAGGCGTTGTTCCACTCCTCGGCCTTGTCGTTCTCCACGAGGGTCAGGCGGACCCCGTACCGGCGCTCCAGCGCCTCTCTGCGCTCGTACACCGCCTCCTTGCGGTACCCGACGACGATCGCCGCCTCGGCCAGGCCGACCTCGGCGAAGTTCGCGAGCGTCAGGTCCAGCACGGTCTTCTCCTCGCCACCGCCCTCCGCGGTGACGACCGGCACCAGTGCCTTGGGCAGGGTGTCGGTGTAGGGGCGAAGGCGCCGTCCGGCGCCGGCGGCCAGCACGAGGCCGATCATCCGGGTACTCCTGTCTCGTCGTGTACGGCCGGGGCATGGGTGGAGAACCAGAAGCGGACGCTCTCCCCCAGCACCACGAGTGCCAGGACCCCGCCGAGCACCGCGAGCGCGGTGGTGAGGCCCTGACCCTCCGGCCAGGCGGCGGCGGCCGCGGTGACCGCCAGCACCCGCCCCTCGTGTCCTCCGGTCACCCGGACGAGCCACGGTGGGGGTGGTCCGGCGCCGCCCCTGAGGCGGTACACCGTGTCGTAGTGATGGTAGGCACAAGCCGCTACCAGAAGGAAAGCCGCCGGCAAGACACCGTTCACCCCCGCGTTCTCCTGGGCCTGGTGAGCCAGGAGCAGAACGGTGCCGTACTCGCCCAGCCGGAAGAGCGGGGGCAGCAGCCAGTCGAAGGGCCCCGCCAGCGGTCGGGCGACGGCCGCGCCGGCGCACAGCGCGTACCCGGCGGCCAGGGCCAGGGCCCACCAGCCGGTCTCCGCGCCGCCGGCCGCCGTGGCCAGCAACACGCCCGGCAGCAGGGTGACCGCCGCCACGGCCAGCAGCGGCGCGCCGTAGGCGGCGGGGAGCCTGGCGACAACACGCCGCACGCGGGCGGCCACGGCCTCGGCGAGCGGGCCGGTGTCGGTCAGGGCGTACACCGCGGCGGGGGCGGGCTCGGGCAGCCGCGTGGCGCGGCGGGAGCGCAGCAGACGGCCCGCCGTGGTGTAGCAGGCGGCGAGGCCGCCGGCCACGAGCAGCACGGTCAGGGCGGTGCGCGGGGTGGTCAGCGCGGTGAGGACGGCGAGCAGCGCCCAGCGCTCGCCGATGGGCAGCACGATGGCGCGGCGCAGCCAGACGGTCCAGGCGATGCGGTCCAGCCGGCCCGACAGCGCGGCGACGGGCGTGGCGACGCCGCCCGCCGCGGGACCGGTGGCGCCGCCCGCGGGGGTGGCGGCCCGGTAGCCCTCGGTGAAGGCGAAGTCGACCGTGTGGCGGCCGGTCTGCAGGACCATCGCGGCCAGGGCCAGGACCCAGACGTCGTCCCCGCTGTTGGCGGCGCCGAGGGCGAGACCGGCGTAGAACGCGTACTCCTTGGCGCGGTCGAAGGTGGCGTCGAGCCAGGCGCCGAGGGTGGAGTAGCGCAGGGTGTACCGGGCCAGCTGGCCGTCGGCGCAGTCCAGGACGAAGGAGCCGAGCAGCAGCAGGGCCGCGGCGACGAAGCCGGGCCTGCTGCCGGTGGCCGCCAGTCCCGCGGCCACGAGGGCGGTCAGCAGGGAGGCGGTGGTGACCTGGTTGGGGGTGAGGCCGCGGCGGGCGAGGAAACGGGCGAGGTACCGGGAGTAGGGGCTGACGCAGTAGGTGGTGAAGAAGCCGTCGCGGGCCTTCACGGCGGAGCGCAGCCGCACGGCCTCCTCGTCGACCTCCGCCAGGGCGGCCTCCGCGCGGACGCGGGTGGCGGCGTCGGCGGGGACGGTGGCGACCAGGGTGCCGAGCTCGGGGCGGTGGAGCGGGGTGCCGGCGTCGCCGAGGCGGTGGGCGAGCTCGTCGGGCAGGCACGCGGTCCGCCGGCGCAGGGCTGGGCCGCCGCGCTCGTCCGGCTCGCGCGCCCTGGCCTCGGTCGCGGTCTCGGTCGTGGCCTCGGCACGGGCGCACTCCGTGGCGGCGGCCAGCAGCACCGCGCGCGAGGGCGGCGCGACGGTGACGGCGCCGGGGATGGCCGCGGCGGGGAAGCGGGGGTCGGTCAGGCCCAGGCGGAGGCTGTGCCGGTGTCCGACGAAGCGGGAGTCGACGACCGCGACGCGCTGTCCGGCCGGGACCTCGCCGAGCGCCTCGACCAGCTCCGGAGCCTCGTCGACCACCCGCACGTCGAACCCGAGTGCGCGCAGGTCGTCTGCGAGCGGCGCTCCGGGAACGGGAGGACCGGTGAGGATCGCGGTGGACAGCTGGGTTCACTCCTTGGCACGGGCTCGACGTCAGCGCCGCTGGCCGACGGCCCGAGATTATCTGATAACAACCGAGCAGAAAGAATGGCGTTGGACTCAGGACACCCTGAGTTCATCATCGGCGGGGACACGCCCCGGCCGTGACCCTACGCGATCACTCCCCTACCCAGCGAGGAGCCGTGGCGCCAGAGCGTTAGGCTACGGCCATGACCTGGCTGATCACTGGCGGTGCGGGATACGTCGGCGCCCACGTCGTGCACGCCATGACGGAGGCCGGTGACCGCGTGGTGGTGCTGGACGACCTCTCCAGTGGGCTGGCGAGTCGGCTGCCGGCCGGCGTGCCGCTGGTCCACGGCTCGGTGCGTGACCGCGCGCTGCTGGACCGCACGCTGGCCGAGCACGGCGTGTCGGGCGTCGTCCACCTGGCCGCCCGCAAGCAGGTGCCCGAGTCGGTCTCGCGCCCCCTGTTCTACTACGAGGAGAACGTCCACGGCCTGACGGTGCTGCTCGGCGCGGTCGCGGACGCCGGGGTGCGGCGCTTCGTCTTCTCCTCCTCGGCGGCCGTGTACGGCGCTCCGGACGTCGAGCTGGTCACCGAGGAGACCCCGTGCCGGCCCGTGAACCCGTACGGCGAGACGAAGCTCGCCGGCGAGTGGCTGGTGCGCGCGGCGGGCGCGGCCCACGGCGTCGCCACCGCCTGCCTGCGGTACTTCAACGTGGCCGGCACCGCCCGGCCGGAGCTGGCGGACGTCGGCGCGTTCAACGTCGTGCCGATGTTCTTCGAGCGCCTGAGCGCCGGGGAGCCGCCCGTGATCCTCGGTGACGACTACCCCACGCCGGACGGCACCTGCGTGCGCGACTACGTGCACGTCGCCGACCTGGCCGACGCCCACCTCGCGGCGGCCCGGTGGGTCGACGCGCCGCCGCGCGGCCCGGAGGCCCGGACGGGCTCCTCGCCGGAGCTCACGGTCAACGTCGGCACCGGCCGGGGCGTGTCGGTCCGGGAGCTGGCCACGCTGGTCACGCGGGTCACGGGCCGGGAGGACCTCACGCCCAGGGTCGCGGGACGGCGGGCGGGCGACCCGCCGCGGGTGGTGGCGTCGGCCGAGCGGGCCCGCGCGCTGCTGGGCTTCACCGCGCGCAGGGACGTGACGGACATGGTCACCTCGGCGTGGGAGGGGTGGCGGGCCCGCCACCCCTGAGCCGGGCGCCACACCCCACGCCCGACGCTCCCGCGCACGGGTCCCCCCGTGCCGGCCCCGCACGTCGCCTCCCGCGACGGGAACCCGGTCGAGGTTCGCGACGAAGCCGCAGGTCAGCGTAGTGACAACGGTGTTCAGTGCCGCGTTGTCAGACACCCGGGACGCATAGTTGACTTGAGGCGGGGCCCCGACACGGGTGGCCGCCGGGGCGTGAGAAGTGGGAGGCGGGTGACCCATGGGAGCCGGACACGGCCATGGCCACGGAGCGGCGGGCGGCGAACACGGCCGGACCGCGGCCGCGGCCTACCGCGGGCGGCTGCTCGGCGCGCTCGCCATCGCCGTGGCACTGCTGGTCGCCGAGGTGATCGGCGCCGCCGTCACCGGGTCCCTCGCGCTGCTGGCCGACGCCGGCCACGTCGCCACCGACGTCGTGGGCATCGCCGTGGCGCTGCTGGCGATCCACGCGGCGAGCAGGCCGGGAAGCGAGCGCAGGACCTTCGGCTTCGCCCGCATGGAGATCCTGGCGGCCCTGCTGAACTGTCTGCTGCTGCTCGGCGTCGGCGGCTACATCCTGGTCGAGGCCGTGTCCCGGCTGCGCGACCCCGGCGAGGAGGTGCCCGGCGGGCAGACGATCCTCTTCGGCCTGCTGGGCCTCGCCCTCAACGGGGTGTCGCTGGCGCTGCTCCACCGGGGCCAGCGCGAGAGCCTGAACGTGCGCGGCGCGTTCCTGGAGGTGCTGGCCGACGCGGTGGGCTCGCTCGCGGTGGTGACCGCCGCGGGTGTGATCATCGTGACCGGCTGGCAGCGGGCCGACGCCGTCGCCTCGCTGCTGATCGCGCTGCTGATCGTGCCGAGGACGGTGAGGCTCGCCCGCGAGGCGCTGGACGTGCTGTTGGAGGCGGCGCCCCGGGACGTGCGGGTCGACGAGGTGCGCCGGCACATCCTGGCGCTGCCCGGCGTGGAGGACCTGCACGACCTGCACGTGTGGACGATCACCTCGGGGATGCCGGTCCTCTCGGCCCACGTGGTGGTGGACCAGGAGACGCTGGACGCGGTCGGGCACGAGCGCCTGCTGCACGACCTCCAGTCCTGCCTCGGCGACCACTTCGACGTGACGCACTGCACCTTCCAGCTGGAGCCGCACGGGCACGCCGCCCACGAGCCGAGGGTCTGCCACTGAAGGCCGTCCGGCGGATCGCGCCGGGCCCGCGTCGCGTGGCACCGCGCCTGTCCCCCGGCCCTGGGGGCACGCCCACGCTGCCGCGCGGCTCGGGACGTCCCCACCGCTTCGCGGATCCGAGGGCGCCCCTCCGCCACGCCTCTCCGCGTCAGTGCGGAGATCCCTGGTCCCCGGAGGGGACGGGGGGAGCACGGCACCAGGCGACACGGCCTGGTCCGGGGCGCCTCTCCACGTCCCGGGCGGCCTGTGCGGCGCCCGGCGCGCCCGGTGCGTGCGGCTGCGAGGCGCGGGGTCGCGGCGCGTCCGTGCTCGTCGTCGTCGCGCGACGCGGCGGCGGTGGCGTGCCGTCGAGGGCACCCTCCGGACGACGTCCGGGAGTCGCCGGGGTCGTGTGGGACCGTGAGACGTGATCCGGGTGTCGCGGCCGGCGTGACGGAGCGGTGACCGGGTCGTCACGGGACGCTTCGGACGCGCCCCGGTGGCCGCGCCGTGGTCGCGGCGGGTGGCGAGGGGGTCGCTCGCCGTGGCCCCAGGCAGCTAGGGTCTGTCGTCACAGGGACGTCGGGCGCGCGAGTCGACGAGGAGAGGGTGCCCCATGCCGGAGAGCGAGGCGGTCGTGACGGCGGAGCCGATCATGGTGGAGTTGGTCGACGACGGCGGCAGGACGATCGGTGCCGCGGAGAAGCTCGCGGCCCACCAGCGCCCGGGGCGGCTGCACCGGGCCTTCTCGGTCTTCCTCCTCGACCCGGCGGGCCGCCTGCTGCTCCAGCGGCGGGCGCTCGGGAAGTACCACTCCCCCGGCGTGTGGTCGAACACCTGCTGCGGACACCCGTTCCCCGACGAGCCGCCGTTCCTGGCCGCGGCGCGGCGCACCGCCGAGGAGCTGGGGGTGGCGCCGGCGCTGCTGCGCGAGGCCGGCACCGTCAGCTACCACCACCCTGACCCGGCCTCCGGCCTGGTCGAGCGGGAGTACAACCACCTCTTCGCGGGCGTGCTGACCGCTCCCGTGCGGCCGGATCCCGCCGAGGTCGCCGAGACCGCGTTCGTCACGCCCGAGGAGTTGGAGCGGCGGCGGGCCGAGGAGCCGTTCTCGGCCTGGTTCGTCACCGTGCTGGACGCCGCACGGCCGGTGATCCGCGAGGTGACGGGCGGCGCGGCCGGCTGGTGACGTCCCGTCCGGTGGTGCCGTCACCGGAGTTTCAGGCGTCGGGGTCGAGCGGAAGCGCGGCCCAGACGGTCTTCCCGCCGGTGGCGGTGGGCGTGACGCCGCAGTCGCCGCCGGCCGCCAGGGCCAGTGTCCTGACCAGGAGCAGGCCGCGCCCGCCGGTCTGGTGCTCCTCCGGGGCCGCCGCCAGGGCCGCGGGTCGGTAGGGATGGCCGTCCTCCACCGCCAGGCGCAACCAGCCGGCGTCGAGGGAGATCTCGACACCGATCTCGGGCGTGAGCAGGGCGGCGTGCCGCACGGCGTTGGTGAGGAGTTCGGTCAGGATCAACAGCGCCTCGTGGAGCCGGTCGGCGGCGAGCGGGGCCCGCTGCCGGCGCAGCAGCTCGCGCACGGCGTGCCGGGTCCTGGGGACGGCGAGGTCGAGGGGGACGACGGTGAGGCGCCAGGTGCCGGTGGGCGCCCCCGGGGCGGTGGGCGACGGAGTGGGGAGCGCGAGGGGGGAGGGTGTGGCGGCGGGCGTGGCGGCGGTGGTTCGGGTGTCCGTCATGGCTGGCTCGGGTCTCTCTGACGTGTCCGGTGTCGCGTGGCACCTCCCGAGTCTTGGCATGTGCCAGGGCGATGTGACGCGCTGACCGCAACTCGCCGCATAGCTGGCAGAAGTTGTCCGCCGTTGACCGACTGCCGCGCTCATGTGATCGGTCAGCGCCGACGTTCCCCGCCGTGACCCCGTCCCCGTGTCACCCGACTGGCCGGCGCGTCGTTGCGAAGGGGCGCCGAGGAACGGGGTGGCGCGAGCGCCGGACGGCCCCTCTCACGCGCCGCGAAGATACGCACGTTAACAAATCTGACGGTTCGGCAGCAGCGACTCAGTCTCTTTCCGGCGTATCGCCTGTCACGCCGGCTTACTATCACCATGTATATGAATTGGCCCTAACTAGATGAAAAGGTGCAGAGTCGGCCGCCCGGGGGCAAGGTCATCCCGACGTGAAGTCCCCGGACGTTGGAGTTGCTGCTGCCATGGCTCTGCCGCAAGGCCCCCTGGACCACCGCTACCAGGGAGAACACCCGGTGCGGACCATCGCCTACCTCTTCCGGGCCCATCGCCTGCTGATCGGCGTCGCCGTGCTGGCGTTCATCGTCAAACACAGCCCCGTCTGGCTGCTGCCGCTCGTCACGGCGAACATCATCGACATCGTCGTCGAACGGCGCCCGCTGTCGGAGCTCGGCGTCAACATCCTCGTCCTGATGATCGTCCTGCTCCTGAACTACCCGACCCACCTGCTGTACGTCCGGTGCATGCACGGCAGCGTGCGCCACACCGGCACCGCCCTGCGCTCGGCGCTCTGCCGCCGCATGCAGGAGCTGTCCATCGGCTACCACTCCCGCGTCAGCGCCAGCGCCCTGCAGACGAAGGTGATCCGCGACGTGGAGAACATCGAGCAGTCGGTCCAGCAGTCAGCCGACAACGGCCTGGCCGCCACCATCACCCTCGGCGGCGGCCTCGCGGTCATCGGGTTCCGGGTGCCCGAGGCGCTGCCGGTCTTCGTCGTCGTGGTCCCCGCGGCGGCCCTCCTCGTCCACCGCCTGCGCAACCGCCTTCGCAGCCGCAACGAGCAGTTCCGCCGCCAGGTCGAGCAGCTCTCCGCCCGCGTCGGCGAGATGACGAGCCTCATCCCCGTCACCCGCGCCCACGCGCTGGAGCGCACCGCCGTGGCCCGCGTCGACGGCTCGCTGCGGCAGGTGCTCGCCGCCGGCATACGGCTGGACCTGCTCAACGGCCACTTCAACGCCATCGCCTGGATCATGCTCCAGGCTCTCGGCATCGGCTTCCTGGCCGGTGCGGCCCTGATCTCCTACCACGCCTGGCTGCCCATCAGCCCCGGCGACGTCGTCATGCTCAGCACGTTCTTCGCCACCCTCACCGCCTCCATGACGACGCTGATGGCGCTGACCCCCATCATCAGCAAGGGGCTGGAGTCCGTCCGCTCCGCCGGCGAGGTGCTCCAGGACCCCGACCTGGAGGTCAACGCCGGCAAGGCGGAGGTCACCGCCGTCAAGGGGCGCATCGACTTCGAGCACGTCACCTTCCGCTACGGCGGGGAGGACGGCCCGGACGCGGTCACCGACTTCACCCTCCACGTGCCGCCCGGCGAGACCATCGCCCTGGTCGGCGCCTCGGGCGCGGGCAAGTCCACCATCCTGAACCTCCTGATCGGCTTCATCAGGCCCCCCTCGGGCCGCATCCTCCTCGACGGCACCGACATGGCCACCCTCGACCTGCGCACCTACCGCCGGTTCCTGTCGGTGGTGCCGCAGGAGTCGGTGCTCTTCGAGGGCAGCATCCGGGAGAACGTCGGCTACGGCATGGCCGAGCCGGACGATCCGAGCATCCGCGAGGCGCTGCGCGACGCCAACGCGCTGGAGTTCGTCGAACGCCTCCCCGACGGCCTCGACACCGTCGTCGGCCAGCGCGGCGCCCGGCTCTCCGGCGGGCAGCGCCAGCGCATCGCCATCGCCAGGGCCCTCGTCCGCGACCCGCGCATCCTCGTCCTCGACGAGGCGACCTCCGCCCTCGACACCCGCTCCGAGGCGCTGGTGCAGGAGGCGATGGACCGGCTGATGCGGGGCCGCACCGTGTTCGTGGTCGCCCACCGGCTGTCCACCGTGCGCGGTGCGGACCGCATCGTCGTGATGGAGCAGGGCCGTATCCGGGAGATCGGCACCCACGCCGAACTCCTGCGCGCGGGCGGCCTCTACGCGCGCCTCCAGGCCACGCAGATGTCCTGACCTGCTCCTCGTCCCCTCCCGCCCGTTCCTTTCGGTCTCGGGTGCGGGCGCCGGCCGGTCACGCCGGCGGCGGCTCGGTCTCCGTCAGCTCCCCGTCCAGCCGCAGCCACCGCGTGATCCCGATGCCGTGCAGGAACGGCAGGTCGTGGCTGGCGACCAGCAGCGCGCCGCGGTAGGACTCCAGCGCCGAGGTGAGCTGGCGCACGCTGGCCAGGTCGAGGCTGTTGGTCGGCTCGTCCAGCATGAGCAGCTGCGGGGCGGGCTCGGCCAACATCAGCGCCGCGAGGCTGGCGCGGAAGCGTTCCCCGCCGGAGAGGGTGCCCACCAGTTGGTCGGGCCGTTCCTTCCTGAACAGGAACCGCGCGAGCTGCGCGCGGACGTGCTGCGGGTTCGCGCTCGGCGCCAGCGCCCGGACGTTGTCGGCGATGCTGCGCGCCGGGTCGAGGACGTCCAGACGCTGCGGCAGGTAGCGCATCGGCACGTGGGCGCTCACCTCGCCTGCCTCGGCCGCGAGCCGCCCCGCGACCGTGGTCAGCAGCGTGGTCTTGCCCGCGCCGTTGCGCCCCAGGAGGGCGATCCGCTCCGGCCCGACCACCTCCAGGTCCGCGGTGCCGCCGTAGCGCAGGCGGACCTCGCGCAGGCTCAGCACCCGGCGCCGCGGCGGCACCGCGGTGTGCGGCAGGTCGACGCGGATCTCGTCGTCGTCCCGGACCGCCTCCTCGGCCTTCTCCAGCCGCTGCCGGGCCTCGGCCAGCCGCTCCTCGTGCATCAGGCGGTGCTTGCCCGCAGACTCCTGCGCCGCGCGCTTCCTGTTTCCCATCACGATCTTCGGCTCACGCTTGGTCTCGAACGCCTTTCTGCCCTGCCGCGCCCGGGTGGCCAGCTTGTCGTGGGCCTCGATCAGGTCCCGCTTCTGCCGGCGGACGTCGGCCTCGGCGGAGCGCACCACGCGCTCCGCCGCCTCCTGCTCGACGGCCAGGGCCTCCTCGTAGGCGGAGAGCGGGCCGCCGAACCACCGCACCCCGCCCTCCCGCAGGTCGGCGACCTGGTCGACGCGCTCCAGCAGCTGCCGGTCGTGGCTGACGACGACGAGGACGCCGCTCCAGGCGTCCACGGCCGCGTACAGCCGCCGCCGGGCGTCGAGGTCGAGGTTGTTGGTGGGCTCGTCCAGCAGCAGCACCTCGGGACGGCGCAGCAGCAGGGCGGCCAGCCGCAGCAGCACGGTCTCGCCGCCCGAGACCTGGCCGACGGTGCGGTCGAGTCCGACGTGGGTCAGGCCCAGCTGGTCGAGGGTGGCGCGGGTGCGCTCCTCGATGTCCCAGTCGTCGCCGACCTCGGCGAAGTGCTCCTCGGCCACGTCCCCCGCCTCGATGGCGTGGAGCGCGGCGCGGGTGCGGGCGATGCCCAGCACCTCGTCGACGCGGCGGGTGGTGTCGAGCGTGAGGTTCTGCGGCAGGTACCCGAGCTCGCCCGCCACCCGCACGGCGCCGGCGCCGGGCCGCAGCTCGCCGGCGATCAGCCGCAGCAGGGTGGACTTGCCGGTGCCGTTGAGCCCGATGAGGCCCGTGCGGCCGGGGCCGACGGCGAGGTCGAGGCCGTCGAAGACGGAGGTGCCGTCGGGCCAGGCGAAGCGCAGGCCGCTGACGGTGATGTGCGTGGTGGAGGGTGCCATGGTGGCCTCCGGGAGTCGGTGTCCAGCGGGGGAAGAACGCGTGGAGACACCGGGCCCGGAAACGGCGGGCGGCGGGGGGACGTCGGATACCGAGGTCGCTCGCGACGCGGGGGTACGCCAGGCGTACCGCCGACAGGCTCGCGGTGTCTACGACCTCAGATGCGCAACGGCCCACTCCCTCCGACGACGACAGGGCCGCCACCGAGGGTAGGACGACGCCCCGGCCGGGGGCAACCGCAATTCAGCGGGGCCCGGCCGGGGCGGACGGGGGCGATGGGGACGCTCAGCGCCTGCCGCGCTCGGGGCCGAGGAGGCCC
The DNA here is from genome assembly GCF_052245655.1 of Streptomyces sp. 4N509B. Classification (NCBI taxonomy): domain Bacteria; kingdom Bacillati; phylum Actinomycetota; class Actinomycetes; order Kitasatosporales; family Streptomycetaceae; genus Streptomyces; species Streptomyces sp. 4N509B. Next base: position 65,981 of record NZ_JBQQBZ010000011.1, on the reverse strand, counting down.
GCGCGGCGCAGGGCGTCGGCCATGGCGCTGTTGGCCGGCGGCGCCTCACGGCGATCGCCGCCGCGGCGGTCCCGCTGACGGGGCGCGCCCCCGCCCCGGCCGTCGCGCTCCTGACGGCCCCGGTCCTGGCCACCCCGCTCCTGACGGCCGCGGCCCTGACCGCCCCGGCCCTGACCGCCCCGCTCCTGACGGCCGCGGTCCTGGCGGGCGCCGGAGTCCTGCTCCTCGTCCTCCAGCCGCAGCGTCAACGAGATCCGCTTCCGGGGCACGTCCACGCCCAGGACCTTCACCGTCACGATGTCCCCCGGCTTGACGATCTCGCGCGGGTCGGAGACGAACCGCCTCGACATCGCCGAGACGTGCACGAGGCCGTCCTGGTGGACGCCGACGTCCACGAAGGCCCCGAAGGCCGCCACGTTGGAGACGACGCCCTCCAGGATCATGCCGGGCGTCAGGTCGCCGATCTTCTCGACGCCCTCCTTGAACCGGGCCGTGCGGAACGCCGGGCGCGGGTCGCGCCCCGGCTTCTCCAGCTCCCCGAGGATGTCGGTGACCGTCGGCAGGCCGAAGGTGTCGTCCACGAAGTCCCCGGGCGTGAGGGACCGCAGCAGCCGCGCGTTCCCGATCAGCGAGGGGATCTCGCTGCCGGAGGCCGCCGCGATGCGCCGCACCACGGGATACGCCTCGGGATGGACGGCCGAGCCGTCCAGCGGGTCGTCGCCGCCGCGGATCCGCAGGAAGCCGGCGCACTGCTCGAACGCCTTCGGACCCAGCCGCGGCACCTGCCGCAGCGCGCCACGGTCCCGGAACGGGCCGTTGCTGTCCCGGTGGGAGACGATGTGCTCCGCCAGCGTGGTGCCGATGCCCGACACCCGCGCCAGCAGCGGCACCGACGCGGTGTTCACGTCGACGCCCACGCCGTTCACGCAGTCCTCGACAACGGCGTCGAGCGAGCGGGAGAGCTTCACCTCCGACAGGTCGTGCTGGTACTGCCCGACGCCGATCGACCGGGGGTCGATCTTGACGAGCTCGGCCAACGGGTCCTGTAGGCGCCGGGCGATGGAGACCGCGCCGCGCAGCGACACGTCGAGCTCGGGCAGCTCCTGCGCGGCGTAGGCGGAGGCGGAGTACACCGAGGCGCCGGCCTCGGAGACGACCATCCGGCTCAGCTTCAGCTCGGGGTGGCGGGCGATCAGCTCCCCGGCGAGCTTGTCGGTCTCGCGGGACGCGGTGCCGTTCCCGATCGCCACCAGCTCCACCGCGTGCTCGCGGGCGAGGACGGCGAGCCGGGCCAGCGCCTCGTCCCAGCGCCGCTGGGGTGCGTGCGGGTAGATCGTGTCGGTGGCGGCGACCTTGCCGGTGGCGTCGACCACCGCGACCTTGACGCCGGTCCGCAGGCCCGGGTCCAGGCCCATGGTGGGCCGGGTGCCGGCGGGGGCGGCCAGCAGCAGGTCACGGAGGTTCGCCGCGAAGACGCCGACGGCGTCGTCCTCCGCGGCCGTCCGCAGCCGGGTGCGCAGGTCGATCCCGAGGTGGACCAGGATCCGGGTGCGCCAAGCCCAGCGCACGGTCTCGGCGAGCCAGGCGTCGGCGGGGCGGCCCTCGTCCCGAACACCGAAGCGGCGGGCGATGGCCCGCTCGTACCAGCTCGGGCCGGCGTCGGCGGGCTCCTCACCGGGCTCCTCCGGCTCCAGCGCGAGGTCGAGGATCTCCTCCTTCTCGCCGCGGAACATCGCCAGCACCCGGTGCGAGGGCAGCTGGGCGAAGGGCTCGGCCACGTCGAAGTAGTCGGAGAACTTCGCGCCGGCCTCCTCCCTGCCCTCCCGCACCCTCGCCACCAGCCGGCCGCTGGACCACATCCGCTCGCGCAGCTCGCCCAGCAGGTCCGCGTCCTCGGCGAACCGCTCGGTGAGGATGGCGCGGGCGCCGGCCAGCGCGGCCTCCGCGTCGGGGACGCCACGCTCGGCGTCGACGAACGCGGCGGCGGCCGCGGCCGGCGCCACCGTGGGGTCGCCCAGCAGCCCGTCGGCCAGGGGCTCCAGGCCCGCCTCGCGGGCGATCTGGGCCTTGGTGCGGCGCTTGGGCTTGTACGGGAGGTAGATGTCCTCCAGCCGGGCCTTGGTCTCGGCGCCGCGGATCCTCGCCTCCAGGGCGTCGTCCAGCTTCCCCTGGGAGCGCACCGACTCCAGGATCGCCTCGCGCCGCTCCTCCAGCTCCCGCAGATACCGCAGCCGCTCCTCGATCGTGCGCAGCTGGGTGTCGTCCAGGGCGCCGGTGGCCTCCTTGCGGTACCGGGCGACGAACGGCACGGTGGCCCCGCCGTCCAGCAGCGAGACCGCCGCCGTCACCTGCCCCTCCCGTACGTTCAGCTCCTCGGCGATCCTGGCCTCGACGGACCTGCCGGCGGCGGGCCGCGCGCCGGCCTGCGCGCCGACCGGCGGGACGGACTGGGGGACGGACTCAGGCTCGGACACTGCCACGATCAACGCTCCGCTTCCTCGGCGCCCCGTGCGCCGCGTGTGCATTCTGGCAGGCGCCACCGACAACCCGGCTGTCAGGCACGCGCCGTGGACACCACCAGCGCCGCGTCCCGAACATCGGGCACCGGGTGGCGGCGCAGCACGCGCACCAGCTCGCGCCAGGCCGGTGACCAGCCGCTCCGGCCACCGCCCGCCCGCACCAGCTCGACCGCGAACTGTCCGGTGGCCGCCGCGCCCTCGGCCGCCAGTTCCCGTGCGACGGCCAGCAGCGTGCCCGGGTCCGCAGGTGTGGCGGGCGACGCGGCCAGCCGGCGTCTGAGGGCCCGCGCGGTGGCGGCGGCCAGCGCCGGGCGGCCGTGGTGGAGGATGGCCAGCCGGGCGAGCGCGGGTTGGAGGAAGACGGGTTCGGCGTCGAGGTCGACGGCGGCGAGCAGCAGTTGGGCGGCGTCGGGGACGAAGGTCGGGTGGCGGGCGAGGACCTCGCCGGCCTCGGCCGCGAGCGTGCGGGCCTCGGCGGGCCGGCGGTCGGCCGAGGCGGCCAGCTGCCGGGCCAGCAGGCGGACCCGGGCGCGGGAGGGGCGGTCGGCGTCGACCTCGGCGTCCGGGGTGTCGTCGTGTCCGTCGGCGGCGGCCAGGTGGTCGAGCAGGGAGAGCAGGCCCGAGCGCGGTCCCGGGGCGGTCAGGGCGAGGTGGGCCAGGGCGTGAGCGGCGGAGCGCCACGTGCCGCGCGTGCTCGTGTCGGCGACGGCCCAGGCGAGCACGCGCGTGGCCTCCGGGGCCCACGGGCCCCAGTCGCGCAGCGCGCCGTGGACGGCCGCGGCCAGCTCCCTGTCGCGGGTGGCGGACAGGCCGGTGACGAGCCTGGCGTACCGGGCGCGGTGGTGTTCGGGCAGGTCGAACGGCACGACGCGCAGCACGGCGCGGTGGAGTGCGGAACGGTCCGGGTCGCCGGCTCCGTCGCCGTGGTCGACGGCGTCGGCGCCGGCGGGACCGGCGGGGCGGGCGGCGTCGTCGAGGATCCGCCACGCCTGCTCCTGACCCAGCAGCCGGGTGGCGGCGGCGACGCACGCCGCCCGCACGTCCCGGTGCTCCCCGGGCCGGTCGTAGACCTCGGCGAGGAGGGCGGCGGCACGCGGCGCGGGCAGCAGGCGCGCGGCCAGCCGCGCGGCCTCCTTGCGGCTGGTGACCTTGGCCGGGCGGCCGGCCGCCGGCAGCAGCAGGTCGCGCAGCCGCTCGGCGAGCTCGCCGGGCGGCACCTGCCGCGCGGCCCGGCCGGCGGCGTACAGCGCGACGCGGGCCCGCTCGTCGCCGGCGTGGGCCAGCAGCTCCGGCAGCGCCTCGCCGGGCCGTTCGGTCCTGGCCAGGGCGGCGAGCGCGGCCTCGGCGAGCGCGGTGTCGGGCGAGCCGACCCACCGGCGGATCTCCTCCACCCCCACCTCGGGCACGTCGGCGAGGGCCGCGATCGCCGCCGCCCGCTGGCGCGTGGGAGCGGAGGCGTCGGCCGCCTCGCGCGCGTACCGCCGTGCCGCGGCGCGCTGCTGGCGCGGCAGCCACCGGTGGACGGCGCGCCCGAGCGGCGGCAGCCAGCGGGCCGGCTCCTTCAGGAAACGACCGTAGGGCGGCGTCGAGTCGAGGGCGACGTCGAGCAGGTCGGTGCGGCGCGTGGTCAGCACGCGCAGCACCGGCCCCAGGACGGCGGCGGACGGGTCGCTGACGAGGATCTCGGCGACCCGCTCGTCGCGGGTGGCGGGGTCGGCCAGCCACAGCTCGACGGCGGTGCGCACCGTGGCGTCGTTGCCGAAGAGGATGGCCTGGCGCAGCAGTTCCTGGAGCTCGGGCATGCCGGCGGCGCGGCGGCCGACCGCGCGGGCCAGGGCGAACGTCAGGCCGTGGTCGACCTTCTCGGCGCCCGCCTCCAGCCAGGGCAGCAGGGCGGTGAAGACCTGGTGCTCCTGGCCGCTTCTGAGCGTGCGGTCCAGCCGCCCGAGGTCGGCGCCGCCGGTGTGTCCCGAGAGGCGGACGATGGTCCGCAGCGACCAGCCGACGAGGTCGCGCTGGGCGGTGACGGCGTGTTCGCGCAGCACGGCCCCGGCGAGTTGGCCGAGGAGGTGTCGGGTTCGGGCGGAGGAGTCGCGGGCCGCGATGGCCTCGGCGACGACGTGGTCGAGGTGGTCGACGGACGCGTCGGTGAACAGGCGCGGGTGGACGGCCGCCAGGGCGTCGAGCGCGGCCGAGCGGACGGGGTCCTGCTCGTTGCGGAGCCGTTCGGCGTCGGCGAGGACGGCACCGACGGCGGCGGGGTCGGCGGACCTGGCGGCGTTGAGGATCAACAGCCGCCAGGCCGCGGCGCGTTCGTCCGCCTCCGGGTGGGCGAGGGCGGCGAGCAGCGCCGGTCGGGCCTCGGGGGGTGGCAGGTGGGCGAGGGCGGCGAGCTCGGCGCGGGGTGGGAGCTGGCGCTCGCGGGCGTGACGGGCCAGCCGCCTCGCCTCGGCGTGCCGCCGGGCGTGGGGCAGCAGTTCGAGGACCCGGTCGTCGGCCCAGGGGTCCCCGGCGGCGGGCCGGGCCGCCGTGGGATCGGGGCCCTCAGCGTCCGGCCGGGTGGAGTCGTGTCGCGCGCCGTCGTCGCGGGCGCCGTCCTGCCGGGCGGCGTCCTGCCGGGCGGCGTCGTGGAGTTCGGCGCGGCGGGAGGGCGGGAGGGCCCGCAGGAGTTCGGCCAGGAGTTCCGGATCGCCGGCCCACGCGCGGGCCAGTTCGGCGAGCTGGGTGAGGTCGGGCAGGTGGTGACGGACCAGGCGGCGCAGGAGGTTCCGGGGCAGGCCCACGCGGTGGTGCTGGCCGGCACGATCGGGGGCCAGCAGGAGCCGCACCACGCGGGCCGGGCCCTCCGGTCGCGCGGCGGCCAGGCGGCTGAGCCGCTGCCACAGCGGCGTGGGCAGCGCGCCGGTGTGGTAGCGCTCCAGCAGGTCCAGCACGCGGCCGGGGCGGACGGCGACGGCCCGCGCCATGCCGGCGGCGTGCCTCGCCCACCAGCCGTGGCGCAACGCCGGCGGGAGGCCGTCGAGCTGCCGCTCCGCCTCCTCCAGCAGGGCGTCCGGGTGGTGGCGCGTCATCGCGTGCCAGCTGCTCAGGGCGGCGAAGAGCTCGGGCAGGTCTCGCGCGACGCGTTCGGCTCCGCAGGCGGGCAGCAGCGCCGCCGCCTCACGGTCGCCCCACAGGGCGCGGTGAGGGTCGATCAGCTGCTCGGCCAGCGCGGTGCGGCGGCCCTCGACGATGGTCGCGAGGATCTCCCGCCGCACGACGGCGGGCGCGTCCTCCAGCGCGACCTGGAGGGCGTAGTCGCCGACGCCGGCGCGGTGCGCGGCGCGTTGGGCGCGGCGGCGCACGACGGGGTCGGGGTCGGTGAGGCGGCTGGCGAGGTACCCCTTGTCGAGCCCCGCGACGGCCGCCGCGGCGGCCAGCCGCCTGCCGTGGGTCCCGTGGCGTTCCAGCCCTTCCAGCAGGTCGGGCAGGTCGCCGCGGCCGGCGGCGGCGCGGGCGGCCAGGGCCACCTCGTGCATGCGGCGCGGGTACGGCAGGGCGTCCAGGTCGCGAAGGAGCCGGTCGGCGCTGGCGATGGTCATGCGGGGATTGTGCCGTCTGCCCCGGGCGGGAGCCGTCAGCGGGATGGCGCTACCGTGGCGGCCCCGGCGAACGGCGCCCCCGTCCTGGCCGCAGGCCGGGGGTCACTTGGCCGACCCAGCCGTACGATGCCCCCATGCGACCGCACGCGAGGACGCCTGAGGGGCTGCGAGAGCGTAGGAAGCTGCGCACGGAACAGGACCTGCTCCGCTGTGGGCTGGAGTTGTTCGTCGCCCGGGGGTACGACGGGACCACCGTCGGGGACATCGCGCACGGCGCCGAGGTGTCGGAGCGGACGTTCTTCCGGTACTTCGCCAGCAAGGAGGAGCTGGTGCTGCGCCCCCTGCGGGAGGCGAACGCGCTGTACCTCGCGGAGTTGGAGCGACGCCCCCCGGGTGAGGAGCCGCTGCGCGCGCTGCGAGAGGCGGGCCGCGGGCTGCTGCACACGATGGCGTGCGGCGGGACGCTGGAGCGGTACCTGGCGGCGCTGCGGGTGATGTGCGCGGAGCCCGACGTGCTGGCGGCGGCGCTGCGGGTGGGCACGCAACAGCAGCGCGAGGTCGCGGCGGTGCTGCGCGCGCGGGAGGGCACGGAGCCGGAGGACCCGCGGCCGTCGCTGCTGGCGGGCGCGTTCCACGCGGCGTGGCTGGTGGCGACGCTGGCCTGGGAGGAGCGCTGCGACGGCAGCCCGCAGGCCCTTCAGACGACGGCCGACAGCCACCTCGGCCTCATGCCCTCGGCGGTGCAGGGCCGATGGCGTTAGAACGGGCGCAGGCACGGGTGTGGAAACGGGCGCTGGCGCGGGAACGTCGGGCGCGCTGTCGGTGGCGGGGACACGACGCCGCCCGCACCGGGACGCGGGCATACGCGGCCCGTAGTCTGCCGTACAGGTGGGCCCCAGCTGTCGTAGTGTCACCTCCGCCACCCCATCGAGTGATATGAACGGCGGGGGTACTGCTGAATTCCTTGCGGACTGCCCGGAGTTAGCGGCAGGGTGCGGGACATGACTCAGCGCATTCAAGCCCTGACGCACCGTGGATACTCCGGAGGGACCGTGACGCTCACCGGCCGGGACACCGACTCGCACCGACTCTCACGCCACTGGTCGCTGACGGCACGCCGGGAGGACCTGGCCCGTTTCCGACGGCTGGCGTCCGCGGCGATGCGGGAGTGGGGTCAACCGCCGCACGTGGCCGAGGTGGTGCTCCACGGCGTGACCGAGCTGCTGTCGAACGTGGCCCGTCACGTCGCCGATCCGCGCTGCACGCTGGAGCTGACGCTCGTCGACCAGGCGGTCGAGGTCTGCGTCCACGACCGCTCCAGCACCCTCCCGACGATCACGCTGCCCGACTGGACGGCCGAGGAGGGCCGCGGCCTGTGGCTCCTGCGCGAGATGGCCGACGGTCTCGGCTTCGCGCCCACGGACGACGGCAAGCGCGTGTGGGTGCGCGTCAGCACCGCGCCGGAGGGCTGGTGAGCCCTCGGGGAGCCCCCCGGGAAGCAGGGGAACGGGAAACGAGCGGGAGCCGCTGACGCGGTGCCGCGTGACCGGGCGGGTCCCGCCCGGGCGGCGGCCGTCCTCTGAAGCTCGTCGCGGCCGACACCGCTCGCGGCCCAGGGCGATAGCCGAGAACGCCAGGGTGATGACGTGGCGGGCCGGGGTCCCGGATCGGCGTCCAGGGCAGGTCAGCGCTGGCGCGCCAGGCGGCGGCGAGGGTGTCGCGGGCCCCACGCCGGAGCCGCTGACGGCCGGGGCGCCGGACCGGGTGGCTGCTGGTGCGGACGGTGCCGGCCAGGACCGCGGCGGCGACGCCGTGGGCGGTCGGCTCCTCCGTCCGGGGCCCGGGCGGGGGACGCGCCCGGGCGTTCACCGTCGCGCTGGCGCAGACGCTGGCCCTCCCGTTCCTTCTCGTCCCCGACCCGGAGCAGGCCGCCGGTCTCGGGCAGCACCCGGAGGAGACCGCCACCGCCGTGGCCCAACCTCCCCGCCTCCGGGCGGAGCCGCCACGTCACCGGTTCGGGCGTCGTGGCCTCGTACGTCGCCGGCGGGGCGACGCGGCGAGGCCACCCGCCCTCCGTCGTGGCCGCGGGCCCACCCGGCGTAGGCCCGGGTGGGCCGGCGGACTCGACGGGTTCGGTGGGTCCGGCGAGCGGGGTGGGGCCTCAGCCCGCGGTGGGGCTGAACGGCTCGCCGCGCTCCGCCCTGGCGACGAGGGCCGCGGGAGGCGCGAAGCGGTCGCCGTACCGGTCCGCGAGCTCGCGGGCGCGGGCGACGAAGCCGGCCACGCCGCCCCGGTACCCGTCGACGTAGCGCAGCACGCCGCCGGTCCACGCGGGGAAGCCGAGGCCGAGCAGCGAGCCGACGTTGGCGTCCTCGACGGAGGTCACGACGCCCGCCTCGAACAGCGCGGACGCCGCCAGGGCCTCGCTGAACAGCAGCCGCTCGCTCAGGTCCGTCAACGGCACCTCGGGCCCGGCCGCGCCGGCGGAGCCGCCGAAGTGCTCCACCAGCCCCGGCCACAGGCCGGTGCGCCGGCCGTCCGCGTAGTCGTAGAAGCCGGCCCCGGCCGCGCGGCCCGGCCGCTCGCAGACCTCGACCATCCGGTCGATGACCGCCTCGCCCGGGTGGGCCTCCCAGCCGGTGCCGGCGGCCTCGGCGGCGTCCCGGCTCTCGTCGCGGATGCGGCGGACCAGCGTGAGGGTCACCTCGTCCAGCAGCACGAGCACCCCGGTCGGATACCCGGCCCGGCGCGCGGCCTGCTCCACGGAGGCGGCGGGCACGCCCTCCCCGAGGAGCGCCGCCGCCTCGTGCATGCGGCGGCCGATGACCTGGGAGGTGAAGAAGCCGCGGGCGTCGTTGACGACGATCGGGGTCTTCCGCAGGTGCCGGACGAGGTCGAAGGCGCGCGCCAGCGCCTCGTCGCCGGTGCGTTCGCCCCGGACGATCTCCACCAGCGGCATGCGGTCCACCGGGGAGAAGAAGTGCAGGCCGAGGAAGTCCTCGGGGCGGGCCACGCCGTCGGCGAGGCGGCTGACGGGCAGCGTCGAGGTGTTGGTGCACAGCAGCGCGTCGGGGGCGACGACCTGGCCGACCTCCTGGAAGACCTTCTGCTTCAGGCCCGGGTCCTCGAAGACGGCCTCGATGACGACGTCGCAGCCGGCGAGGTCCTCGACCCGGTCGGTCGGGGTGATCCGTTCCACGACCGCGTCCCCCGCCGGGGCCACACGCTCCCTGCCGCGGCGTGCCGCCTCCAGCGTGACGTCCTTCAGCACCACCTCCAGGCCGGCGCGGGCGCAGGCCAGCGCGATGCCCGCGCCCATCATGCCGGCGCCGAGCACGGCGACCCGGGCGGCGGGGCGCCGGGGGACGCCCGCGGGGCGGCTGCGGCCGGCGTTGACGGCGGCCAGGTCGAAGCGGACGGCGCGGACCATGTCCCGCGCGGTCTGCCCCGTCGCGGTGGAGGCGGCGTACCTGGCCTCGATCAGCTCGGCGGTGGCGACGTCGACCTGGGCGCCCTCGACGGCCGCCGCCAGGATGTCGCGCGGCGCGGGGTAGGGGGCGCCGCCGGTGCGCTTGCGCAGCAGCGCGGGGAGCGCGGGGAGCGTGGCCGCCATGGCGGGGTGGCCCGGGGCGCCGCCCGGCATGCGGTAGCCGGGGGTGTCCCAGGGCTGCCGGGCCTCGGGGTGGGCCGCCAGGTAGGCGTGGGCGCGGCGCAGCAGGTCCTCGCGGTCGGTGGCGAGCTCGTCGACCAGGCCGGCGGCCAGCGCGCGGGCCGGGGTGTGGCGCCGCCCCTCCAGCAGCACCTTCTGGAGGGCCTCGGTGACGCCGAGGAGCCGCACGGTGCGCAGGACGCCGCCGCCCGCGGGGGTGAGGCCGAGGGTCACCTCGGGCAGGCCGATGCGGGCGCCGGGGGCGTCGAGGGCGACGCGGTGGTGGCAGGCGAGCGCGATCTCGTAGCCGCCGCCGAGCGCGGAGCCGGTCAGCGCGGCGACGACGGGCCGCCCGAGGGTCTCGATGCGGCGCAGCGCCCGCTTGACGCGCAGTCCGGTGTCGAGGACGCGCTGGGCCGTCGGGGGCTCCTCGCCGACGAGTGCCGCGAGGCCGGCGCCGGAGAAGAAGTCGGCGTTCGGCAGTTCGAGGACCGCGCCGAACGGTTCCTCCCCCGCCGCGGCGGCCTCGCGTTCGAGCCGGTCGGCCACGGCCTCCAGCTCCGCCGCCACCCCGTCCGGGTCGTCGGGGGGCAGGGTGAGGGTGAGCGTCGGGAACGGGTCGGCGTCGTGAGGCATGCGTGGTCTCCGAAGGACGGCTGGGGTGGAACGGTGGACGGGTGGACGGCTGGCTGGCGGCGCGGGGGTGGCGGGCGCGCGGCGGCGCGGGCGCGGTGCCGCGCGCCGCGACGGGCACGGCGGCGGTCGCCGGCACGCTGCGCGGCACGCGGCGTGGCCTGCGGCCGGGGGCGCGGCCCAGGTCGGCGGTGTCACCCGGACACCGCGCTCCCCGCGCCGCGCTCCCCGCGCCGCGCCCGCCCGGGTCAGACGCGTTCGACGATGGTGGCGATGCCCATGCCGCCGCCCACGCACAACGTGGCCAGGCCGCGGCGCAGATCGCGTCGTTCGAGCTCGTCGACGAGGGTCCCCAGGATCATCGCGCCGGTGGCGCCCAGCGGGTGGCCCAGGGCGATGGCGCCGCCGTTGACGTTGACCCGGTCGAGGTCGAGGTCCATGTCCCGCAGGAAGCGGAGCACGACGGCGGCGAACGCCTCGTTGATCTCGACGAGGTCGATGTCGTCCATGGTCAGGCCCGCGCGGGCCAGCGCCTTGCGGGTGGCGGGGGCGGGGCCGGTCAGCATGATCGTCGGGTCGGACCCGGTCACGGCGGCCGAGACGATCCGGGCGCGGGGGGTGAGACCGTACCGCTCGCCGATCTCACGGCTGCCGACGGCGACGAGGGCCGCGCCGTCGACGATGCCGGAGGAGTTCCCCGCGTGGTGGACGTGGTCGATCCGCTCGATCCAGTGGTACTTCTGCAACGCGACGGCGTCGAACCCGCCCTGCTCGCCGAGCACGGCGAAGGACGGCTTCAGGCGGGCGAGGGAGTCGGCCGTGGTGCCGGGGCGCAGGTGCTCGTCGCGGTCGAGGACGACCAGCCCGCCGGGTCCGGTGACGGGCACGACGGAGCCGTCGAAGCGGCCGTCCTTCCAGGCGGCGGCGGCGCGCTCCTGGGAGAGCGCGGCGTACTCGTCGACGTCGCGGCGGGTGAAGCCCTCGATGGTGGCGATGAGGTCGGCGCCGATGCCCTGGGGGACGAAGCCGAGCTCGTGGTTGGTCATCGGGTCCATGGCCCAGGCGCCGCCGTCGGAGCCGATCGGGACGCGGGACATCGACTCCACCCCGCCCGCCAGGATCAGGTCGTCGAAGCCGGCGCGGACCTTGGCCGCCGCGATGTTGACCGCCTCCAGACCCGAGGCGCAGAAGCGGTTCTCCTGGACGCCGGCGACCGTGTCGGGCAGGCCCGCGGCGATCGCGGCGATCTTGGCGATGTCCGACCCCTGGTCGCCGTGGGGGCTGACGACGCCGAGGACGACGTCGTCGATCGCGGCGGGGTCGAGGCCGGGCAGGCGCCGCCGCAGCGCGTGGACCAGGCCGACGACGAGGTCGATCGGCTTGGTGCCGTGCAGCGCGCCGTCGGGCTTGCCGCGCCCGCGCGGGGTGCGGACCGCGTCGTAGACGTACGCCTCTGGCCGGTCGGTGCTCGTCATGTTGGCTCCTGATGTGAGGCCCGCCGGTGGGCGGGCGGCAGATCCCAGTCGTGTGCGATCTCGTCGGCGTGTGCGCCTGGGGGTGCGGGGCCACGCCGGATGGTGCCCGGGGTGACCGAGAAACGGGGCGCCGGGGCCGGCTGGAGGGCGCCGCCGTGGCGGGTGAAGGTGGTGCGGGCCGCCAGGTGGGGGTGCTCGGGGGCCTCTCGAAGCGAGAGCACGGGGGCGACGCACGCGTCGGAGTCGGCGAAGACCCGCGTCCACTCCTCGCGGCTGCGGCTGGCGAAGCGTTCGGCGACGAGCTCGCGCAGCTCGGGCCAGTGCGCGGGGTCGTCGCGGTCCGGGGCCTGCTCGGCGATGCCGAGGAGGCGGACGAACTCGGCGTAGAACTGCGGCTCCAGCGCGCCGACGGCCATGTGCCCGCCGTCGGAGGTGGCGTACACGCCGTAGAACGGGGCGCCGCCGTCGAGGATGTTGGCCTCGCGGCGGTCGCGCCACATCCCGGCGGCGAGCAGGCCGTGGATCATGGTGGACAGGTGGGCGGCGCCGTCGACGATGGCCGCGTCCACGACCTGGCCCTCGCCGGTGGCGCGGGCGTGGTGGAGGGCGGCCAGGACACCGACGACGAGGTAGAGGGCGCCGCCGGCGTAGTCGCCGAGGAGGTTGGCGGGCGCGGCGGGCGGCCCGGCGGCCGGTCCCGTGAGGCCGAGCACGCCGGTGAGCGCGAGGTAGTCGATGTCGTGGCCGGCGCGGTCGGCGAGGGGTCCGTCCTGTCCCCAGCCGGTCATGCGTCCGTAGACGAGGCGGGGGTTACGCGCGTGGCACGCGGCGGGGCCGACGCCGAGGCGCTCGGCGACGCCGGGGCGGAAGCCCTCCACCAGGGCGTCGGCGCGCTCCGCGAGGTCGAGCACCAGCGCGCGGCCGGCGTCGGTCTTCATGTCGGCGCGGATCGAGCGCTTGTTGCGGTGGGTGAGGTCGTCGGCCGGGTCGACGCCCGTCCACGGGCTGCCGGGGCGGTCCACGCGGACCACGTCGGCGCCGAGGTCGGCCAGGAGCATCGTGGCGAACGGTCCCGGCCCGATGCCGCCGAGCTCCACCACGCGCAGGCCCGTGAGCGGGCCCGCGCCCTTCTCGTGCTGCCGCGTCGTCGCTGCTGTCATCCGGCCCCCAGGCGTCCGCCGCCGATGATAGGAACGCCTGCGCGCTCCCCGCAATTCTCGGGGGCGGCGGCGGACGGCTGGTGGGCGCGGGTTCAGGCCAGGTCGAGGCCCGGGTAGAGGGGGTGGCCGGCCAGCAGCTCGGCGGCACGGTCGGCGGTCTGCTTCGCGACGCCCTCGGCGACCACGTAGCTCGCCTTGGAGGGCTTGCCGCTCTTGGTGGTGCCGGGGGCGGTCCGCGTCAGCACGCCGTCGATGAGGGCGGCGACCTCGTCCATCTCGGCGGTGCCAAGGCCCCGCGTGGTGAGGGCCGGGGTGCCGAGCCGCACGCCGCTGGTGTACCAGGCGCCGTTCGGGTCGCGGGGGACGGCGTTGCGGTTGGTGACGATGCCGGCGTCCAGCAGCGCGGCCTCGGCCTGGCGGCCGGTGAGGCCGTACCCGGAGACGTCCAGCAGCACCAGGTGGTTGTCGGTGCCGCCGGTGACCAGGCGGGCGCCGCGGCGCGTCAGGCCCTCGGCGAGGGCGCGGGCGTTGTCCACGACGCGCTGCGCGTAGTCGCGGAAGGCGGGCTGCCTGGCCTCGGCCAGGGCGACGGCCTTGGCTGCCATGACGTGCGGCAGCGGGCCGCCGAGCACCATGGGGCAGCCGCGGTCGACCTGGTCGGCCAGCGAGTCGTCGCACAGCACCATGCCGCCGCGCGGGCCGCGCAGCGACTTGTGGGTGGTGGTGGTGACGATCTGGGCGTGCGGCACCGGGTCGAAGTCGCCGGTGAGGACCTTGCCGGCGACGAGGCCCGCGAAGTGCGCCATGTCCACCATGAGGGTGGCGTCGACCTCGTCGGCGATCTCCCGCATGAGGCGGAAGTTGATCAGGCGGGGGTAGGCGGAGTACCCGGCGATGATGACCAGCGGGCGGAACTCGCGCGCCGTGGCCCGCACCGCGTCGTAGTCGAGGAGGCCGGTCTCCGGGTCCGTGCCGTAGCTGCGCTGCTCGAACATCTTGCCGGAGATGTTCGGGCGGAAGCCGTGCGTGAGGTGACCGCCCGCGTCGAGTGACATGCCGAGCAGCCGCTGGTTGCCGAAGGCCCGGCGCAGCTCCTCCCAGTCCGCCTCGGTCAGGTCGTTGACCTGGCGGGCGCCGGCCCGCTGAAGGGCGGGGGCCTCGACGCGGGCGGCCAGGATCGACCAGAAGGCGACGAGGTTGGCGTCGATGCCGGAGTGCGGCTGGACGTAGGCGTGGCGGGCGCCGAACAGCTCGCGGGCGTGCTCGGCGGCCAGCGCCTCGACCGTGTCGACGTTGCGGCAGCCGGCGTAGAAGCGGTGGCCGACGGTGCCCTCGGCGTACTTGTCGCTCAGCCAGTTCCCCATGGCGAGGAGGACGGCGGGCGAGGCGTAGTTCTCGCTGGCGATCAGCTTCAGCGACTCGCGCTGGTCGCGCAGCTCGGCGCCGATGGCGTCGGCGACGCGGGGTTCGACGCCGCGGACGACCTCCAGCGCGGAGCGGAACGCGGTGGACTCGGTGTTCGGATGCGTCATCTGGGCCTCCTGGACGGAACGTCGCGACGGCCCAGGCGCACGGCTCACGATCGCTGCCTCGGATTCGCTGCTGCGAGGGCCGCTTCCTGATGGTTGACCCCATCCGTACGCGCCAGTCACGGCCCGGTGCGAGGGTATCAGTGACGCCCGCCGGCGTGCCGGGTGAATGCGGCGAGCTCCGCGCGGGTCGGCGGGTCGGCCCCGGTGCGGGTGCAGGTGAGCGCGGCGGCGGCCACGCAGCGGGCCAGCACGGCGCCGAGCAAGGCGCGGTCGGTGGGCGGCCCGCCGTGGGCGGCGACGGCGTCCAGCAGCGCCGCCTGGAAGGAGTCGCCCGCGCCGACGGTGTCCACCACGGCGACGGGCGGCGCCGGCACCCGCGCGACGTGGCCGTCGGCGGTGACGGCGAGGGCGCCCTCGGCGGCGAGGGTGACGACGGCCAGCCGCGGCCCCAGGGTCAGCAGGGCGCGGGCGGCGTCGAGGGGCGCGAGGTCGGGATGGAGCCAGCGGAGGTCCTCGTCGCTGGCCTTCACCACGTCCGTGACCTCGGCCAGGCGGCGCACCGCGACGCGGTAGGCGGCGCGGTCGGGCTGGACGGCCGGGCGGACGTTGAGGTCGGCGGCGACCGTGCGGCCCCGGCGCCGCTGCTCGCGGCAGAGCTCGGCGACCCGGGAGGCGCCCGGCTCGACGACGGCGGCGAGGGAGCCGGTGTGGAGGACGGCCGTGTCCTCGGGCACGGTCAGCTCGCGGGGGTCCCAGGCGGCGAGGAAGTCGTAGCTGGCGGCGCCGTCGTGGTCGAGGGAGGCGATGGCGACGATGGTGCGGCCCGGCGGGCCGGTGGGGGCGCGGTGGACCGGCAGGCCGGTCCCGGCGAGGTGGGCGGCGACCAGTTCGCCTGGGGCGTCGTCGCCCCAGGCCGTGACGAGGGTGGCGGGGCGGCCCAGGCGATGGAGGCCGACGGCCACGTTCGACGGGCTCCCGCCCGGCACGGCGCGCACCTCGCGCTCGCCCCGCCGCCACAGCAGGTCGACCAGGGCCTCGCCGACGACGGTCACCCGGCCGCCGGCCGGCCCACCGGCCGTCACCCGGTCGTCGGTCACGGTGGCTCCTCCTGGTCCTGGCTCGCGGGTCCTCGGGTCGGGGCGACGCGAGAGCGTCATCGTGCGCCGCCGGGCGGCGGATGGGCAAGGAGGCGGGACGGGGCGCGACCGTCAGGGCACCGTCGCCGTGGTGAGGAGGTGCCCGCTCGCGCCGAGCAGCGCGGGCTCGCGCTCGACGGCACGCAGCAGGCGGAGCACCACCTCGCGCCGTTCCGGGTCGTCGAGCCGTTCGACCATGCCGCCCACGAGCCAGGCGGCACCCTCCAGTCCGTGGACCACCGCGTCGGCGAGGCCGGCCTGGGCGAACTCGCCGGGAAGCTCGGCCGGGTCGTGGAAGTACGCCTCCGTGAAGAGCGTGGCGTCAGCGCCCTGGACACCCGTGCGCACGATCCGAAGGGCCTCCTCCCGCGCCGACGGGTCGTCGGCGAAGCCCTGGAGCAGAGCGTCGTGGAACACGGCCCAGCGGCTGATCGCGGCGGCGGCGACCAAACCGCCGGGGCGCGCGACGCGGCGGGCCTCGGCCAGGGCCCGGACGCGTTCGGCGCGGTCGGGCAGGTGGTAGAGCGGGCCGAGCAGCAGCACGGCGTCGAAGGAGTCGTCGGCCTCGGCGAGGCGTCGGGCGTCGCCGAGGCGGGCGGAGAGGCCCCGCCCGCAGGCCTGGTCGACGTGGAGCGGCACCGGGTCGAGGAGTGCGACGTCGTACCCGTCGGCCACCAGCCACGCGGCGTGGACGCCGCTGCCGCCGCCGACGTCGAGAACGCGGGCGGGCGCGGGCGGCAGCGCGCGGCGCAGCACGTCCTGGGTGCGCCAGAACTCCAGCCGCTCGGCGGCCGGGCGCCCGGGGTCGGTCGCGAGGCGACCGTCCTCGCGGCCCTGCTCGTAGGAGGCGCGGATGCCCGGGCTCAGCGTCGGCTCCGTCGGTGTCATGCCCGGATCGTGGCTGGTGGCGCGGGGTCGCGGCAACGCTATGTTGGTGCGATGTGCCAGGAGCGGGCGGAGGAGATACGGGTGCCGGTGGGGCCGGGCGCTGAGCGCTGGGCCACCCGGGGCGGGTGCCGTCGGGTGCTGCTGGTGGTGCACAACGTCACGGCCGCGACGCGGCTGTTGGACGTGCTGCCGCTCCTCGACGGCGACGCGCGGCTCCAGCTGCTGGTGACCTGTCCCGGCTCGTCGCCGTTCCGGGCGGGGATGGCGGCGCTGTGGGAGCGGATCGGGCTGCCGGTGCTGCCGTGGGAGCAGGCGTCGCGCACGCGGGTCGACCTGGCGGTCGCGGCCAGCTACGGCGGTCAACTCCACGCGCTGGACGGCCCGTTGATCGTCCTGTCGCACGGCGCTGGATACAATAAGAGACTCGCCACACCGGACACCGGACACCGGACACCGGACACCGGACACCGGACACCGGACACCGGACACCGGACACCGGACACCGGAGACGGCGGTGCGCCCGTCTTCGGGATCGCCCCCGAGTGGCTTCTCCACGAGGGCCGGCCGGTCGCCGACGTCACCGTCCTGTCCCACCCGGAGCAGCTGGCGCGGCTGCGCGCCGCCTGCCCGCCGGCGGCGGCCACGGCGCGGCTCGCGGGCGACCCCTGCTTCGACCGCCTGCTGGCGGCCCGCCCCGACCGTGACCGTTTCCGCCGCGCGCTCGGCGTCGCCGACGGGCAGCGGCTGGTGGTGCTGAGCTCCACCTGGAACCCCGGCTCCCTGTTCGGCAGCGACCTGCTGCCCACGCTGCTGGCCCGGCTCGCGGCCGAGCTGCCGGCGGACGAGTACCAGACCGCCGCCGTGCTCCACCCCAACCTCTGGTACGGCCACGGCCCCGGCCAGGTCCGCGCCTGGTGCCGGGAGGCGGTGCGGGCAGGGCTCGTCCTGGTCGACCCGCTGGACGACTGGCGCCAGGCGCTGCTCGCGGCCGACTGCGTCGTCGGCGACCACGGCTCCGTCACGTTCTACGCGGCGGCCCTCGGCACGCCCGTGCTGCTCGGCGCCTTCCCCGAGCACCAGCTCGACCCGGACTCACCCGTCGCCGCGCTGGGCAGGACGGCCCCGGCGCTGCGGCCCGACGCGCCGCTGCCGCCCCAGCTCACGGCCGCGATCGAGGGCCACGACCCGGAGCGCCACGCCCCGGTCACCGCCCTCCTCACCTCCGCGCCGGGCGAGTCGGCGGCGCGGCTGCGCAGCCTGTGCTACGAGCTGATCGGCCTCCCCGAGCCCGCCACCTCTCCCGCGCTGCTGGGCCCGCTGCCGCTGCCGGCCTACCGACCGCCCGTCCGCACCGCGCCGTTGACCGCCCTGACCCGGCTGCGGGGAGCCGCCCACGGCGCGCCGCCGGAGATCGAGGTGGCGCGCTTCGCGGGCCCGGCGCCCGCGTCCGGGTACGCGGCGCACGACACCCACACCGTGGTGGCCGAGGACTGCCCCGACCCCAGCCGGCTGTCGTTGGCCAGCGTCGTCGTGCGCCACGGCGCTGAGGACGACCCGCGCCTCGGCCCTGCCGGCGCCTGGACCGCCGAGGCCGCCGCGCGGTACCCGTACGCCGCCCTCACCGTCTTCGTCGGCGGCCCCGGGCGGTGCACGGTGCGCACCGGGGACGGGCGGCTGCTGGTGCTGGCCGCCGCGCGGGACGCGCGCGGCCGCGCCGACCTCGCGGATCCGGCCGTCTACGCCTCCGCTCTCTACGCCTGGCTGAGCAACGGCGGGTCCGTGGCGGACCTGGGCGGGGGGATGACCGTGCGGACCGGGACCGTCCGCCACCGGGTGACCGTCAGCCCGGCTCCCCTGCCGGGCCCCCTGGCTCCTCCCCTGTGACGCCGGAGGCGGGACCCGGGGCGGGATCGGCATCGGGATCGGCATCGGGGTCGGGATCGGGGGGATCGACCGTGGGGTCGCCCGCCAGGTCGGCCGCGAGGTCCTCCGGCGTCCGCGCCTCGCCGAGGGCGACGCGCAGCTGCCACGCCCGCTCGACCAGGGCGCGCCGCCGCGCCGGCTCCGGTTCGCAGCGGGCGCGCAGCTCGGCCACGTGGGCCTCCTGGAGCACCGCGCCCTCGGCCGTCATGATCTCCAGCGCCTCGTCGAGCGGCCCGG
The DNA here is from genome assembly GCF_052245655.1 of Streptomyces sp. 4N509B. Lineage (NCBI taxonomy): Bacteria > Bacillati > Actinomycetota > Actinomycetes > Kitasatosporales > Streptomycetaceae > Streptomyces > Streptomyces sp. 4N509B. The sequence continues at coordinate 47,248 of NZ_JBQQBZ010000011.1, read as the reverse complement.
CCGCCCCGGCGGCGTCGCCCGCCGCCAGCCGCGCCTCGCCGAGGCAGGTGAGGACGCGGCCGACGTTGTAGAGGTCGGGGACGGGCAGGGCGCGCATCGCGCGCAGCGCGGCGTCGAGCTGGTCGAGGGCGTCGGGGAAGCGCCGCCGGCCCGTCAGGGCGCGGCCGACGTGGAGCGCCAGCAGCGCGAGGGCCCGCGGGTCGCCGGCCTGTTCCGCGAAGGGCAGCGCCGCCCGCAGGTATCCCTCGGCCGCCTCGGCGTCGCCGCGTTCCAGCCGCAGCAGGCCGCGCGACTCCAGCGCCGTGGCCCTGCCGCGCGGATGGTCCTCGGGCTCGGCGGCGAAGGCGCGCCCGAACGCGGCGTCGGCGGCCTCGTCCTGGCCGCGTGCGCGCTGCGAGAAGCCGCGTTGCACCAGCATCCGCGCCTCGGCGCGGCGGTCGCCGAGGGCGCGGGCGGCCTCGACGCCGAGGGCGTGGGTCGTCAGGCAGTCCTCGTGGTAGCCGAGGCGCAGGTGGAGCGCCCACATCGACTCGCACAGCTGCCACGCCGTCTCCGGCAGGCCGTGCGAGGCCGCGACGCCGACGGCCGCGACGAGGACCGCGCGCTCGCGGCGCAGCACGCGCAGCGCCGCCGCGGCCTCGTCGGAGGTCGGTGGGCGCGTGGCCCGTTCGGCCGCCAGCCGGGCGGCGAGCTCGCCGAGGTACCAGCGGCCCGGCATCACCGTGGTCTGCGCGGTGGCGGCGGTCGTGAGGCACCAGGCCGCCCAGTCGCCCACGGCGCGGGCGACGTCTGCCGCCGGCTCGGGCTGGGTGGCCGCGTGGCGGTGGGCGGGCGCGGTGAGCCGGTAGCGGTCCGCCTCCCGCACGAGGAGGTGGCGGCGGCTCAGCTCGTCGAGGAGGGAGCGCGTGCGCGCGGGGTCGCGGCCGGCGAGCGCGGCGACCGAGGGGTCGGCGAGCCAGAGCGCGGGCAGCCGCCCGAGGAGCCGGTGCAGCCGCGCGGCCTCGGCGGTCAGCCCCGCGTAGCCGCGCGCGACGGTCGCGGCGGTGGGGTCGGCGTCGGGGCGCGGTCCGCCGTCGCCGCGCAACTCCCGGGCGATGGCCCGCCAGTCGGGCTCCACGTCGAACTGGGCCTGCGCGGCGACCTCACAGATGGTGCGGGCGTGGCCGTGGCAGAGCCGGAGCGCCTCGCGGGCGGCGGCCCCGCCCGAGCGGACGCGTTCGCGGCCGGCGACCTCGGCGAGCAGCGCCTCGTCGTCGGGCGGCATGAGGGGCCCGACGTGCACCACGCGCGCGCCGTGGTCGTGGACGAGCGCGGGCATGCGGTGGCTGGCGGTGATGACGGTCAACGAGCCGGCGCCGCCGACCAGCAGGGGCGCGACCTGCTCGGCGGAGCGCGCGTTGTCGAGGATCAGCAGCGTCTGGCGGCGGTCGAGCCGGCGGCGGAGTTCGCGCAGCTTGCCCGGCAGCTGGGCCGGAATCCTCTCCAGCGGGACGCTCAGGTCGTGAAGGAGCTCCGTCGCGGCCTCCTCCGGCGTCTTCTCCCGTCCGGGGACGCCTCCGGCGAGGTCGACGCGGAGGTGGTCGTCGGGCAGCAGGTCGCCCAGTTCGGCCGGGAGGTGTCGGGCGAGCTCGCTCGTGCCGGCGCCGGGGCGCTGGCCGAGCAGCAGCAGGCGCACCGGCCGTTCCCGGGCGGCGGCGGCCACCAGCCGGCGGGCCGTGGCCAGCTGCTCGCGGCGGTCGACGAGCCGGCGGTGGGGCGCGGGGACGCGGGCGGGTGGCAGCTCGCCGTAGCGCAGCAGGACCTCGGTCACGAGGTGGGAGGTGGCGCGGTCCTCGCGCGCGGCGCGGACGATCTCCTCCGCCAGCTCCCGCATCCGGTCGGGAGCGCCCTGGTCCCCGGCGCGTCGGCCCGACGCGACGGCCTCGTCCTCGTCCCGGTCCCCGTCCCCTGTCCCGCCCGCGGCCCCGTCCTCGTCGGTGCCCCGCGGTGTCACGGGGTCCTGCCCCGCGCCGCGCCGCAGCCGGAGGCGGCCGAGCAGCGCGGCGACGGGCCCCAGGCCCCGGCGGCCGGCCTCCTCCCCCGCCCCGGTCACCATCGCGTGCGCCAGCGTCCCGACGAGGGCCGCGCCGAACAGCTCCATGTCCCCCTCCGTGCCCGTGCGTGTCCGCCCGCGTGCGCCGCGAGACGGCCAGCGTCACCGTACCCGCCTTCCGCGGCCCCGGCACCTCCGGTGCGCGGTCACCTCACGTCCCGTCAGGGACCGGACGTGGGAGGATGCCCCGAGCGGGGGATGGATGGTGCCGGAGGAGGTGACCTGGGCCATGGCAGGAACGGGCGAGGAACTGACGCGGGAGATCGACACCATGGTCGCCAGCGTCGCGCGCATCTACGACTACGCGCTCGGCGGCAAGGACAACTACGCCGTGGACCGCGAGGCGTTCGACCACATCGAGTCGTTGGCGCCGAGCACCCGACCGCTGGCGGTGAACAACCGCAGGTACCTGGCGCGCCTGGTGCGGATCCTGGTCGAGGACTACGGCGTCCGGCAGTTCCTCGACCACGGCTCGGGCCTGCCGGCCCAGGACAACGTGCACCAGATCGCGCAGCGCCTGGACCCCGACGCGCGTGTGGTCTACATCGACCGCGACCCGATGGTGCTGGCCCACCGGGCCATGCTGGAGGACAACGAGAACACCGTCGTCGTCCACGCCGACATCCGCGACACGGACGGCGTCTTCGACCACCCGGACGTGGTGCGGCTGATCGACCTCTCGGAGCCGGTGGCCGCGCTCTTCGTCTCGGTGCTGCACTGCGTCCCGGACGCGGACGACCCCGGCGGGCTGCTGCGGCGGGTGGTGGACCGGCTGCCGTCGGGCAGCTTCGTCGCGGTGAACCAGCTGGTCAGTGAGGACAGGGAGCTGTGCGACTGGACCAGCGGCTTCCTGTCCTCCGTCACCCGCGGCAGCTGGGGCCGGGTGCGGCAGCGGCACGAGGTGCGCCGCTGGGTCGAGGAGTTGGGGCTGGAGATCCTGCCGCCGGGGCTGGTGGAGGTCAGCACCTGGCGTCCCGACTCGCAGCTGGGGCCCCGGCAGCTGACCAACGAGTGGATCGAGTTCGGCGGCGTGGGGCGCAAGCCGTGACACCGGCGGCCGGGCGCGGGGGGCGTCGCGGTTTCCGGCGGTGACCCGCCCTCCCCGAGCTCCCTCTCGGGCAGGCCCTCCTCGGGCAGACCCTTCTCAGGCCCGCCGGAGGCCGTCCAGCAGCCGCAGCCCGTCGAGGAACTCCGGCGTCTTGCCGTGCGGCTCGGCCGTGGCGCACAGGCTGTCCATCACCGCCATGTAGTCCTCGACGTCCTCGCGCTTGTCGAGGTAGAGCGCGCTGTTGAGCTGCTCCAGGTAGACGATGTCGGGGAGGTCGGGCTCCGAGAACCGCAGGATCGTGATCGGGCCACCCGCCGCGGCGAGTCCACCGAGGCGGAAGGGGGCGATCTGGAGCGTGATGTTGGGGCGCTCGGCCAGCTCCCGCAGGTGCCTGATCTGCTCCCGCATCGCGGCCTCGCCGCCGAGCGGCCGCCGCAGCGCCGCCTCGTCCACGACGGCCCACAGCCGGGGCGCGTCCGGGCGCATCAGCAGCTTCTGGCGCTCCATCCGCAGCTCGACGCGGCGGTTGACCTGGCGGTCGGAGGAGCGGGGGTTGCCCAGCCGGATGCAGGCGCGGGCGTAGTCGGGGGTCTGGAGCAGGCCGGGGATGAACTGCACCTCGTAGGTGCGGATGATCGCGGCGGCCTCCTCCAGGCCGATCAGCGTCTCGAACCAGCTGGGCAGCACGTCGCTGTACTTCTGCCACCAGCCGGGCGTGGTGGCCTGTCGGGCGAGGGCGAGGAACTGCGCGCGCTGCTCCTCGTCGGTCACGCCGTAGAGCGTGAGGAGGTCGGCGATGTCCCGCTCCTTGGCGCCCACCCGGCCGAGTTCGAGACGGCTGATCTTGGCGTGCGAGCCCCGGATCGCGTCCCCGGCGGCCTCGCGGCTGATGCCGCTGCGCTCACGGAGCCGGCGCAGGTGCGTGCCGAGCACGATCCGCAGCACCGTCGGCCCGCCCCGGGGGTGGGACAGGAGATCGGTGACGGATGATGCGCGAAGTGGCTGAGCTGACGCCATGTGTATCCCTTGCCGCGTGAATATGCGCCCAGTCTTTCACCGTTGGGGCGCGAGGTACAGGCGACCCCTGCGAGCGTTCCCCAGCGGACCACCGGGATTCTAGTCAGACCCCAGGGGCGAGGAGGTCGTCGAAGTCGCCGTCGCGCGTGCCCTCGATGAAGGCCACCATCTCGGCGTGCGTGTACACGAGCGCGGGGCCGTCGGGGTCCCGCGAGTTGCGCACCGCGACCTCGCCGCCGGGGAGCCGGGCGAGCTCGACGCAGTTCCCGTTGGGGTTGCTTCGTCCGCTCTTGCGCCAGACCGCGCCCCGAAGGCTGCTGGCCGGGAGTCCGTTGACGAACTGCGGCATGTCTTCTCCTACGTTCTGTACGCCGGATACGCCGCCCGGGATCGGCCGGGACGGCGCCTGATCGAATAGTGCCCCGGATCCGGCGTTCTTGCATCTGTTCTTGCATTCGTTCTTTCAGATGTACTTGCAGGGCTGCGCCCGGTCCACCAGGATGGGCCGGCGGGAGGAGCCGTCGACACGTCAGGTCCAGGGACCCAGGACGGTGCGGAGGTCTACATGACAACTCACACGGCGCGATGGATCGGCGAGGACGCGATCGACGGTGCGGTGGGCACCACGAGAGCCGGGGCCATGGCACCGCTGCCCCCCGCCGGCTGGCTGCCGTTCGCCGCCATGGCGGGACAACCGGCGGCGGTGCGGCCGTACGGCGACGGTCGGCCCGGCACGGGCGCGGGGGAGGGCGCGCGGTCGGCCGGCTTCGCGACGTTCCCGTTGGCGTGCGCGGCCGAGTCGCCCCACACCGCGCGGCGTCTGACGCGCCGGACGCTGACGGGCTGGGGCCTGGAGAGGCTGGTGGACGACGCCGCCGTGGTCGTCTCCGAGCTGGTCACGAACGCGCTGCGCTACGGGCTGCCCCCCACCGCGCGGCACAGGCCGCTGCCCCCCGCCTCGCCCGACCAGCCGTTCCTGTTAAGCCTGGTGCACTGCGGCGGCTCCGTACTCTGCGCGGTCTTCGACCCCGGCTGCGACGTCCCCCAGCCACGGGAGCCGGACCACCTCCGGGAGTCGGGACGTGGTCTTCAGGTGCTCGCCTCCCTGGCCGAGAGCTGGGGATGGACCACACCGGACCGGCACGGCAAGGCCGTCTGGGCGGTGCTCCAGACGGCGCGGGATGACGCGGACCCGACGCGGTCGGGCACGGCGACGGGGGCCCAGGAGGCGCCCCGCGGCGCGGGGGAGACGCTCCTGGGCCCGGCGGACGCGGAGTGGGAGCCGCTGACCCGGCTGCTCCTGCTGCTGGAACTGCTCAGCGGCCCCTCCTGGCTGAAGGCCCTCGGCACCTCCGCCGGGACCTCGCAGGACGACGACCAGGAGCGGGGACACCTCCTGTGAGGGGATGTCCGCACGGTCTCCCGGCCCCGAGGGGTCAGGGGGCGGAGGGCCCCGGAGGCGTGCGGGCGGCGACGTTGATGCGGTTCCAGGCGTTGATGGTGGCGATCAACGCGACCAGGTGGGCCAGTTCCTCGGAGGAGAAGTGCTTCTCGGCCCGCGCGAACACCTCGTCGGGCACGAAGCCGTCGGTGAGCAGGGTCGCGGCCTCGGTCAGGGCCAGCGCCGCCTGCTCCCGCTCGTCGTAGACCCCCTCGACCTCGTCCCAGGCGGCGAGGAGGTGGAGGCGCTCGGGCGACTCCCCCGCCTCCTGGGCCGCCCTGACGTGCATGTCCAGGCAGAAGGCGCAGCGGTTGATCTGGGAGGCCCGGATCAGCACCAGCTCGGCCACGACCGGCTCGACACCCTTCTTGGCCAGCCGGTGCACGCGCACCATCGCCTGGTGGACCTCGGGGGCGTGGTGCTGCATGTCGATACGTCGGGTTGCGCTCATGCCACGACCGTACGACCGCCAGTGGCCCAGGCTATGGTCCAATTCCATGGAAGATGACTGGGCCACTTCGTCCTCGGCCGGCCTCGACCTGCATCTCGACCTCCGCGTCGACGTCGCGGGCTCGGGCGGGAAGCGGGCGGGCCTGACACGGGCGCTGCGGGAGGCGATCCGCGACGGACGCCTCGCCCCCGGCACCCGCCTGCCGTCCTCCCGCTCGCTCGCCGCCGACCTGGGCATGGCGCGGAACACCGTGGCCGACGCGTACGCGGAACTGACCGCCGAGGGATGGCTCCTGGCCCACCAGGGCTCGGGCACCCGGGTGGCGCCACGGCACGACGGCGGCTCGGAGCCCGACGGCGCGATCCCGTCCACCCCGTCCATCCCTTCCAGCCTGTCCATCCCGTCCCCCGCGTCGGCACCAGGCGCCCGCACCACGCCGCGTGCCCGTTCCCGCTGGGCCTGGGACGCGCCGCAGCCGCGCTACAGCCTGGTCTCGGGACACCCCGACCCCGCCGGCTTCCCGCGCGCCGCCTGGCTGCGCGCCGCCCGCCGCGCCGTGACCGAGGCGCCCAGTGAGGCGTTCAACCCGGGTGACCCGCAGGGCCGGCACGAGCTGCGCGTGGCCCTGGCCGCCTACCTGGCCCGCGCCCGCGGGGTGCGCACCGACCCCGGGCGGATCGTGATCGCCGCGGGCTTCTCGCACGCCCTGGGCATGCTGGCCGAACTCGTTCCCGGCCCCGTCGCCGTGGAGTCCTACGGGCTGGCGCCGCACCGCCGCATCCTGACCGCCGCCGGTCTCGCCACGGTGACGCTGCCCGTCGACGAGCACGGCGCCCGCGTCGGGGAGCTGCCGCGGTCCGGCGCGCGCACCGCGCTGCTCACCCCCGCCCACCAGTTCCCGACCGGCGGATGGCTGCCCGCCGCGCGCAGGACCGCCGTGGTCGACTGGGCCCGTACCACCCACGGGCTGCTGCTGGAGGACGACTACGACGGCGAGTTCCGGTACGACCGGCAGCCGCTCGGGGCCGTGCAGGGGCTCGACCCCGAGCACGTGGTCTTCCTCGGCTCGGTCAGCAAGAGCCTCACGCCCGCGGTGCGGCTGGGCTGGCTGGTGCTGCCGGAGCGGCTGGTCGGCCCCGTCCTGGACCTCAAGGGCGAACGGGAGCTGCGCTGCGGCGTCCTCGACCAGCTGACGCTCGCGGAGTTCGTCCGCTCCGGCGGCTACGACCAGCACCTGCGGCGGACGCGGCAGCGCTACCGGCGGCGCAGGGACCTGCTGCGGGCGGCGCTCGGCGAGCTGGCCGGGCACGTGCCCGGGCTGCGGGTCACGGGCATCGCGGCGGGGCTGCACCTGCTGGTGGAGCTGCCGGACGGCGCGGAGGAGCCGGTCGTCGCGGCGGCGGCGCGGCGGGGGCTCGCGCTCCAGGGGCTGCGGGGGCTGCGGCACGCGGACGGCGCGGGGCCGTGGCGCGAAGGGCTGGTCGTCGGGTTCGGCACGCCCCCGGAGCACTCCTTCGCGGGGGCGGTCGCGGCGCTGGGGGACGCGGTGCGCGACGTGTTCCCGCCACCGGCGGGTTGACGGGGCGTCGTCCCGCCGACGCCGGGTCGTCGCACGCGCGCCCCATGCTGGGACGGCGCCGGAGCCTGTCCGGTGGAGCGTGCCGGACCGGGCCGCGTCGCCTGGTGCCGCTCTCTCCCGGTCCCCTGGCGGAGACCAGCAGTACCCACGGCTAAGGGCCGCCCTCGGACCGCGAAGCGGTCGGCGCCTCGGCGCCGCGCGGCGGCGAGCCCGGGGCGGGCCCGCCAACGTCGGGTCCCCGGGCGGAGGCCCGGAGAGGCGCGGTGCCAGGCGACACGGGCCCGGCACGCTCCACCGGACAGGCGCCAGGCGTTCCCGAGCCATCCCTCGGGAGCCGTGCCAGGACAGGCCGAGCGTTCGACGCGACGAGCGGACGACGCGAGAGGACGGGACGGGCCGATGTCGCTACGGGAGTCGCCGCCGCGCACCCCGCCGCCGGTGCCACCGGCCGCGCCGCCCCCACCCCGGCGCCCCGCCGCGCGCCGCCGCGCGTGGCGCCGGCTGTGGCGCCGGCTGTGGCCAGGGCTGCGGCGGGTGCTGTGGCTGCTGCCCATCGCGGCGGTCGCCGCCTGGGTCGTGGGCCACCGGTCGGTCGTCGAGGACGGCGTGGGGCAGGCCCTGACGGCCGACGCCCGGTGGCTGGCCGCCGCCGTCGCCTCGACCGCCCTCGGCTTCGTCGCGGTGTCCTTCGCCCGGCAGGGCACGGTGGTGGAACGGCTGCCACCGGGGCGGCTGTTGGTCTCTCAGTTCGCCGCGGGGGCCGCCAACCACCTGCTGCCCGCCGGGATCGGCGGCAGCGCGGTCACCGTGCGGTTCATGTCCCGCTGCGGCCTGCCGCCCGCCCGGTACTCCGCCGCCCTCGCCCTGTACTTCCTGGCCGAGGGCGTGGCGCGGGTCGGCCTGCTGCTCGTGCTGTTGGCGGCCTTCCCCGGAGCGCTGCGGCTGGAGGAGGTGCTGCCGGAGCGGGTCGGCCTGCCGCTGGTGACGATCCTCGCCCTCGCCGCCCTCGCGGCCGTGGCCGGGGCGGTCTACGCCGTCCGTCCCGCGCGCAGGGCCGTCGGCGCGTTCCTCGCGACCGCGCTGCGCGACGCGCGGGCGGTGCACGCGCTGCCCTCCCGGGTCGCGGCGCTGTGGTGCGGCTCGTTCGCCTTCCCCGTGCTGCAGGCGGCGGGGCTGGTCGCGGTCGCGCTCTCGTTGGGGCTCGGGGTGCCGGTCGCCCACGTGGTGCTGGCCTACCTGGCGGCCACGGTGGTGGCCGCCGCGGTCCCCTCGCCGGGCGGCATCGGCTCGGTGGACGCCTCGCTGGTCGTCGCGCTCGTCGCCACGGGCGCGACGGTCGAGACGGCGACGGCCACGGTGCTGGCGTACCGGGTGATCACGGTGTGGCTGCCGCTGCTGCCCGGGGCGCTCACCCTGGCGGTTCTGGTGCGCCGCCGGATCATCTGAGGGCCCCGCTCGGCCGTGGCGCGGAAGACGCCGATCGCGCCGATCGCGCCGATCGCGCCGATCGCGCCGAAAGATTACCGAGACATTAAAGAGGTTTTACTGGCAGTGAACTGCCGCCAGGCACGAGGGAGTTCGCCGCCGGGCAGGTGTCATGTCGGGCGGCGCGCCCGCCGCGTGATCCAGGACACGTACCAGCGGGTTCGCGTCGAGTGGACCTATCGGGGCGACTGTGGCATCGTGCGCCAGAATCCCACAGGAGAATCTGGCCGGTACCCATGTTGTCACAGGAGCATTAAACGCGGTGTCCTCGGAAATCCCACATCTCGATAGGAAAAACCTGAAGGAGACGCCGTGAACTGGTGGATGGCACTCACCGGCCTGGGCGTGGGCACCGTCGTCGGCATGACCGGCATGGGTGGCGGCGCGCTGATGACCCCCATCCTCGTCCTCTTCTTCAACGTCCCGCCCATGGCCGCCGTCTCCAACGACCTGGTCGCCTCGGCGGTGATGAAGCCGGTGGGGGCGGGCGTGCACCTCCGGCGCGGCACGGTCAACAAGCGGCTGGTCTACTGGCTCATGCTCGGCTCGGTGCCCGCCGCGTTCAGCGGGGTGCTGCTCGCGCGCTGGCTGGGTTCGGGCGAGACCGTGGAGCACGTCATCAAGACCGCGCTCGGCATCGCGCTGCTGCTCGCCGCCGGGTCCATGATCGCCAAGGCGTACCTCCAGATGCGGGAGCGGGTCCAGGGCGGCCGGCCGCTGGACGACGACGCCCTGTCGATCCGGATCAGGCCCGTCCCGACCGTGATCGTCGGCGTCGTCGGCGGCGTGGTCGTCGGCATCACGTCCGTCGGCTCGGGATCGCTGATGATCATCGCGCTGCTGCTGCTCTACCCCACGCTGAAGGCCGGCTCCCTCGTCGGGACGGACCTGGTGCAGGCGGTGCCGCTGGTCTTCTCCGCCGCCCTGGCCCACATCATCTTCGGGGACTTCGAGTTCGGCATGACGGCCACGCTGCTCATCGGCTCGATCCCCGGCGTCTACATCGGGGCGCGCTTCTCCTCCCAGGTCTCCGGCGGCCTGGTGCGGCGCGCGCTGCTCGTGGTGCTGCTGGCCTCCGGGCTCCAGATGCTCGGGGTCTCGGTGGCCGTCACCGGGATCACCGTGCTCCTCGCCACGGTCCTCGGCCCGCTGGCCTGGATGTGGGTGCGCAAGGTCAACGGCCTGCCGCCCCTGGCGCGGCTGGAGCCGCAGGAGGCCCCGGTCGGCCAGTGACACCCCCGGGCGTCGCGGGGTGTCTCGGGGTGCTCGGGGTGTCTCGGGCCTCGCGCCCGGCCCCGGTGAGCGAGGCGAACGGACGGCGCCGGTCCCGGCACGGGGGCCGGCGCCGTGCCACGCGTGAAACTTCCTGGCGGCTCGACACCGTCGGCGCTGGTCGCCGCCGCCTTCTCCGGTCTAGACCACCGGGCATGACCGAAGCGTCTTTACGGCGGGACCTTCGTGTGCCTCACTAATGACGCGCGCACGTCATGTGCACCATCCAACGAACCGGCACCGACCACCTCGTCCCCCACCAGCGAACGCCTGGAGGTTGTCATGCGGCTCCACCGACCACCCCTGCCCCGGACCCGGTCCCGCCGAAGGAGAGCGGGCGTCGTCGCCGGCGCCCTCGGCGCGGCCCTCGCACTCGTGTTGGCCACGCTGAGCACCAGCGTCGCCTCCGCCGACACGGCACCCGCCGTGCCCGACCCCTCGGAGATCGAGCCGGGCGAGGCGTACATGGGCATCAGCCTCGACCTCGCCGACGGCGGCGCGCCGGACCGCCAGCCCGCCCCGCGCCAGCCGACGACGGGCGTGCAGGGAATCGACGTCTCGAACTGGCAGGGCTCGATCAACTGGAGCTCGGTGCGCGGCGCCGGCATCCAGTTCGCCTGGATGAAGGCGACCGAGGGCACGACGTACACCGACCCGCGGTTCGACGCCAACTACCCGGCGGCCCACGCCGCCGGCGTCATCCGCGGCGCCTACCACTTCGCGCTGCCCGACCGCTCCAGCGGCGCCACGCAGGCCAACTTCTTCGCCTCCAACGGCGGTGCCTGGTCGGCGGACAACCTCACCCTGCCCGGCGTCCTCGACATCGAGTCCAATCCGTACGGATCGTCCTGCTACGGGCTGTCGACCACCCAGATGCGGTCCTGGATCACGGACTTCTACACCACCTACAAGGCGCGGACCAGCCGCGACGTGATCATCTACACCAGCCCCAGCTGGTGGAACTCCTGCACCGGCGGCTGGTCGGGCATGGCGAGCCTCAGCCCCCTGTGGGTGGCGCACTGGACCACGGCCAACAGCCCCACGCTGCCGAGCGGCTTCTCCGTCTGGACGGCCTGGCAGTACACCTCGACGGGCTCCGTCAGCGGCGTCTCGGGCAACGTGGACCGGAACAAGTTCAACGGCTCGCGCGACCGCCTGCTGGCCCTGGCCAACAACACCCCGTAGCGGCCACGGGCCGCGGGTGCCCCAACCCGCGCGCCACACCCCCGTCGCACCGGACGACGCGACACCCCGCGATGGAGCCAGCCCCCGGGCTGGCTCCATCCGCCGTCGGCGCCCCGAGGGCACGCCACCACGACCGGCCCGCGCAGGGCCGTCATCCCGACGCCGACGGCACCGCGCGGACCGACGACACCACGCGGACCGACGGCAGCACGAGGGCCGCGGGCACCGCGAGGATCGCGGGCACCGCGGCCATGACGGACGTCCCGGACAGCCGGCCGGGCGTCACAGACTGTCGTACGACTGACCCGGCTGCCAGAGCGAGGCGCTCGAACCCAGGCGTTCGACCTGCGAGGTGAACTCCGCGGCCATCTGCATGGGGTCCTCCTGCGTGGCCGACTGCGTGGTGATGTTCGCCGCCACGGTCAGCACGCCGCTGACGGGCGCCTTGGGGGACAGCCGCACCGGGGTGCAGGTGAAGCTGAAGACCTGCGGGGAGGAGGCGTCGTAGGAGGCGATCCGCGCCTCGGGGAGCGTGGCGGTCTCGCCGGTGTGGAAGGCGCGGTCCATCGTGGAGAAGACCCCGACCGAGTCCAGGCCCGGCAGCACCTGCCGCCCCGGGCTGAGCTGCCGCACCCGGCCGAACGCCGAGCCCTGCTTGGCGTTGGCGTAGCGCATCAGGTGGTCGGGCCCCTGGGTGAGCATGATCGGGAAGGGCGCGCCGTCGAAGACGGCGAACATCTCCTGCTGCTGCGCCAGCAGGCTGTCCCGCAGCTGGAACTCCGACACCAGGGTCTGTGCCAGGCTCTGCATGCTCTCCAGGTCCTGCTGGCTCCACTTGCGCGGCCGCATGTCGCCGACGCAGATGGTGCCGAGGATCATGCCGGTGTGGTCGACGAGCGGGGTGCCGAGGTAGGAGCGCAGCCCCATCTCGTTGACGACGGCGTTGCCCTTGAAGCGGGGGTAGTCGAAGACGTCGTCGAGGGCGAGCTGCGAGCCCTGGGCGACGACGTGGGGGCAGAACCCGTAGTCCATGGGTGCCTCACGGGCGACCTCGGGGACGTCTTTCAGATCGAAGGAGATGGCGCGATCCTGCCCATCGCCGGCGTCTTCGGCGGACTTGGGAGGGAGAAACATGCCACGAAACATCTGACGTTCGTCGCTGACGAAGTTGACCATGGCCAGCGGGGTCTGCGCCAGAGCACTGGCGAGGCGCGCGACGCGGTCGAACTTCACGTCCGGGTCGGGGGCGTTCAGGCCGAGAATCTGCAGGCGCCGCCTGCGCTGGTCGCCCTCGTGCTGGGCTTGATCGGGTGTCAGGGGGTCCATGACGAGACATGTAACCAGAACGGAAACGGTGTGCGCCGCCCCTCGGGGAGAACTTCCGGTCGACTCCGTCACCTTCCCGGGCTCTCAGCGGTCAGGTTCGCTCAAGGACGACTCCGATGTGCCCCTACAAGCGCTCAACCTGACATCTTGTCCATTTTTAACCCTTCTCAACCACCGGCCGATCACTTTCCGTCATTCCTCGAAACGACACCAAGCGAATACGCTCAGTTGTACGACAATCATCCTGTGAGTCTGTCGCCCCCGGCCGCAAGCGCGTCCCCTCCCCTCCCCCACACCGCACGTGAACTCACTGCTCTCCCGTGCCAGTTGAGGCGCACGCGACCCCTGGGACACCCCCACCCCCACGACGTGGCCAACGCCGATCCGACTGTGAGGCATCTCACACAGTCACCGGGGTCACGCGGAACAGTCCGCCGATCCATCGTGTTTTCGCCAGGGAGACGCACTCCACTCCAGCCGCCGTGGGTGGCCGGAAACCGCGTCTGCGACGGAACCACCCCACGCTCCTGGGGTGGCGCGAAAGTCGCCGGACCGCCGGCGGCCCCGGCACGGGCGGCACCACCCGTCCGGTAGGGCCGCTGTCGGGCCGGACAGCCGACCAGGTGTCAGGCGCCTGTTCACCGGACCGTTTCCACAAAGAATCACCAGGATCCCGCGTTCACCCCACGATTTTCGTGGCAAGGTTCCTCCTGGCCGTACGGGGTTACCGGGACGTTGGGAAGCGACGTCAGCATTCGATCGAAGGACCTGAAGGAGCGGATGGTGGAGAGCTCGACAGCGGACGCCGAAGCACGGGCGGTGGCGGTGATCGGCATGGCCTGCCGGTTCCCCGGTGCCTCCGGGCCCGACCAGCTGTGGGACGTGCTGCGCCAGGGCGTGGACACCACCAGCGAGACACCCCCCGAGCGCTACGACGTGGACGGCCTCTACACGGACTCCCCGCGACCGGGTCCCGGCAAGATCGCCAGCCGTCGCGCGGGCTACCTGTCCGACATAGCCGGCTTCGACGCCGAGTTCTTCGGCATGTCACCCGCCGAGGCCGCGGGGCTCGACCCGCAGCAGCGCCTTCTGCTGATGACGGCCTGGGAGGCCCTGGAGGACGCGGGCCTGCGCCCCGAGGAGCTGGCGGGCAGCCGGACCGGCGTCTACGTGGGCAACAACCGCGCCGACTTCGTCGAGATGCAGTTCCGGCAGGGCCTGGAGGCCGTGACCCCCTCGATCTACCACAACTTCCGCTCCATGCTGCCGGCCCGCCTCTCCCACTTCTTCGACTTCCGCGGCCCCAGCATGATCGTCGACACCGCCTGCTCGTCCTCGCTGGTCGCGGTCCACAACGCCGCGATGAGCCTGCGCGCGGGCGAGAGTCCCCTCGCCGTGGTCGCCGGCGTGAACATCATGCTGCGCCCCGACGAGGGCGTGATGATGACGCAGGCCGGCACGATCGCGCTCGACGGCCGCAGCAAGTTCGGCGACGCCAGCGCCGACGGCTTCGCCCCCAGCGACGGCATCGGCGTCGTGATCCTGAAACCCCTGGCCAAGGCCCGCGCCGACGGCGACCGGGTTCGCGCCGTCATCCAGGGCAGCGCCGTCAGCAACGACGGCCAGTCGGGCGACGCCCTGCTGACCCCCTCGGTGGCCGGCCAGGTCGACCTGCTGCGCTGGGCCTACGAGGACGCCGGCGTCGCGCCGTCCGAGGTCGACTTCGTCGAGGCGCACGGCTCGGGATCGCCCGCCCTCGACCAGGCCGAACTCAACGCCATCGGCCGCGTGCTGGGCGAGGGCCGCCCCGCGGACCGGCCCTGCCTGGTGGGCTCCGTCAAGTCGAACATCGGCTACGCCGAGGCGGCCGGCGGCATGGCGGGCCTGATCAAGACCGTGCTGAGCCTGGAACACGGCGAGGTCCCGCCGAGCCTCCACCTCGACACCCCGAGCGCCCTGGTCGCCTGGGACGAGCTGCCCCTGGTGGTGCCCTCCAAGCCCGAGCGGATACCCGACCGCGGCCGCCCGGCCGTCGCCGGGGTCACCGGACAGGGCGTCTCCTGCCTCAACGCCCACCTGGTGGTGCGTCAGGGCGACACCCGCGCCGTCTCCGCGAGCCCGGCCGCCCCCCCGGCGCCCTCGCCCCAGCCGTGCGTGCTGCCGCTCTCCGCGCGCTCCCCCCAGGCCCTCACCGCCCTGGCCCACGCCTACGCCGCGTACCTCGGCCCCGACGGCCAGGGCACGGCCCACCCGCTCCGCGACATCTGCTACAGCGCCGCGACCCGCCGCCAGCACCACGAGCACCGGACGGCCGTCGTCGCCTCCTCACACGAGGCGATGGTCGCCGCGCTCACGGTCCTGCGGGAGCCCGGCGAGCCGACCACCCTGGCCGAGGCGGTCGCCGAACGGTACCGCGACGGCCACGTCGTCAACTGGGAGGCGTTCTTCGGCCCCGGCTGCCGCTTCGTGCCGCTGCCCACCTATCCCTGGCAGACCAAGCGGTACTGGCTCGGCGACCACCAGGAGGAGGACGCCGACCTGGCCACCGCCGTCCTGCGCGCGCACGTCCGCGACGGCCAGGAGGAGTACGCCGACAGCGCCCTGCTGTCCGAGCTCGGCATCGACTCCCTCGCCCGGCTCCAGATCATCCTGCGCCTGGCCCGCGAGCACGGCTACGAGGTGGAGGCCGAGGAGCTCGGCGAGCTCCGCACGGTCGGAGAGTTCCGGCAGTGGCTGAGCCTCCAGGAGGCGCAGGCCGCGTGAGCACCACACCCCCCACCCTCTACGACTGGTTCGCGCGGACCGCGGACCGCTTCGGCGACCTCCCCGCGCTGGAGGTCGCCGGCCAGACCCTGAGCTACCGCGAGCTGCGCGACCGCGCCGAGGCCGTCGCCGCGGGCGTCGTCGCCACCCACGGCGAGGTCACCCGCCGCCGCGTGGGCCTGCTGGCGGGCCGCACGCCCGACGGCTACGCGGGATACCTCGGGCTGCTGCGGACCGGCGCCACCGTCGTGCCGCTGAACCCCGACTTCCCCGTGGCCCGCACCACGGCCATGGCCGCGGCCTCCGGCGTCACGCTCGCGGTGGTGGACGCCACGGCCGACGGCGCCGCCGAGGCGGCCTCCGGGCTCGACGTCCCCGTGCTGACCGTGGAGCGGGCCGAGCTCGCCGCGGCCGCAGGCACCCCGTCACCGGCTCCCGCGCCGCCCCTGGTGGCCACGCCGGACGACATCGCGTACGTCATCACCACCTCGGGCTCCACGGGCGTCCCCAAGGGCGTCCCCATCCGCCACCGGAACGTCTCCGCCTACCTCGGCCACATCGTCCCCAAGTACGACGCCGGCCCCGGCAGCCGCGTCTCCCAGAACTTCGACCTCACCTTCGACGGCTCGGTGCACGACATGTTCGTCGCCTGGGGCGCCGGCGGCACCGTCGTGGTGCCGCGCCGCAGCCAGCTGCTGTCGCCGGTGAAGTTCATCGCCACCGCGCGCCTGACGCACTGGTTCTCCGTGCCGTCGCTGGTGTCGTTCGCCTCCCGGCTCGGCACCCTCAAAGCCGGCCGCATGCCCACGCTGCGCTGGTGCATGTTCGGCGGCGAGCCCGTCCCCCTGGCCGGGCTGCGGGAGTGGCGGGTCGCCGCCCCCGACGCCACCATCGAGAACGTCTACGGCCCGACGGAGACCACCGTCTGGTGCACCGGCTACGTGCTGCCCGCCGACCCCGCCCACTGGCCCACGACCGCCAACGGCACCGCGCCGATCGGCACCTGCCACCCGACGGTGGAGTCCCTCGTGCTGGGCGACGACGGCCGGCCCGGCACCGAGGGAGAGCTGTGCCTGCGCGGCCCGCAGCGCTTCCCCGGGTACCTCGACCCCGCCGACGACGTCGGCCGCTTCCTGGCCCTCGACGAGGACGGCACGGTCCACCACCACACCGGGGACACCCCGCTGACGGAGGACCACTGGTACCGCACCGGCGACCGCGTCGCGATCGTCGACGGGCAGCTCGTCCACATGGGCAGGATCGACCACCAGGTCCACGTCCGCGGCTACCGCATCGAGCTCGGCGAGATCGAGGCGCTGCTGCGTCAACAGCCGGGCGTCCGCGACGCCGTGGTGCTGGCCGTCCCCGGCCGGGACGGCGACGACGAGCTGGCGGCCGCGGTCACCGGGGTGGGCTGCGACGCCGAGCCGATGTACGCGGCCCTGACCGCCCGTCTACCCGCCTACATGGTTCCCCGTATGATCACCGTCCTCGACCACCTGCCGCTCAACGCGAACGGCAAGGTCGACCGGTACGCCCTGGCCGACGTCCTCAGGAGCGTCAGCCACTAGACCCCTCGCACCACCTGTCGACAGTCTGTGAGGCCCGCACTTGTTCGATGCGATCGTGGTGGGTGCCCGGTGCGCCGGCTCACCCACGGCCATGTTGCTCGCCCGCGCGGGATACCGGGTGCTCCTGCTCGACCGGGCGGAGTTCCCCTCCGACACCCTCTCCACGCACCTGATCCACCAGCCCGGCGTCGCGGCCCTCGCCCGCTGGGGCCTGCTGGACCGGCTGCGGGCCACCGGCTGCCCGCCGATCGACCACGCCGTCTACGAGGTGGCCGACATCCGCCTGGAGGGGTGCAGCCGCGGCGTCGAGGGCCAGCGCGCGGCCTACGCGCCGCGCAGGTACGTCCTGGACACCATCCTCCTCGAGGGCGCGATCGCCGCGGGCGTCACCTTCCGCTCCCGCTGCTCGGTCAACCGGCTGCTGCGCGACGAGACCGGACGCGTCGTCGGCGTGGCGGGCACCCACGAGGGCCAGCCGTTCGCCGAACGCGCCCGGCTCGTGATCGGCGCGGACGGCATGCGCTCGGCGGTCGCGCGGTTGGTCGGCGCTCCGTACACGCGGCGGGAGCCGTCGCTGACCTGCGCCTACTACGCGTACTACGCGGACGTGCCGGCCGTCTTCGAGTGCTACGAGAAGCCGGAGGGCTGGGTGGGCGCCGAGCCCACCAACGACGGCGCCACGCTCGTGCAGGCGTACTTCCCGCTGACCGCGTTCAGCACCGTCCGCACCAACGCCCACCACTTCTTCGACGAGCAGATCCGCACCACCGCCCCCTCCCTCCACGAGCGGATCCGGGGCAGGCAGCCCCTGGAGCGGCTGCGGGGCACCGGTGACCAGCAGAACTTCTTCCGGCAGGCGTCGGGGCCCGGCTGGGTCCTGGTGGGCGACGCCGGCCACCACAAGGACTCGATCACCGCACGGGGCATCACCGACGCGTTCCACCAGGCCGAGTCCCTGGTGCGGCTCGTCGGCGACGGACTGGCCGACCCCGACCGGCTCGACGCCGCGCTGGAGGCCTTCGGCGGCGAGCGTGACGCGTCGCTCACGGGCGGCTTCGAGGCCACGCTGAGCGTCGCGCGCCTCCAGACCCACGAGCAGCGCCTGGCCCTTCTACGCGCGGTGCGACGCGACCCCGAACTGACCACGACGTACTTCGACCTGGTCGCCGGCATCGGCTCGGCCGCCTCGCTGTACACCCCCCGCCTCCTCGCGCTGATGTGATCACTGTGACGTCGTTCACGCCAGCGGAAACCGGGCCTTGATGAGGTAACCCGGCATCACGACTTCCCCCTTCGGGGCGGAAGCTGATAGACCACAAGCCATGGCGCAAGGGGACCTCCCGCAGGGGGACTTCGCGTAACCGAAGAACCCGCCCCTTGAGCCGCCAATCACGGCGTGACCTGGTACGGTGCACCGAGTCGGGTGACCAGCGTTGACACTCCGTCAACACTCGCACGCCGTGTGCGTCCCTTTCCCCACACCGCTATCGTCGTTTCCGCCACGAGGAATCAGATGTCAGGCATACGCGACCGGCACAGAGTGCCCAGGGCCCTGCGCACCTCCCTACGGGTCTCTCTGGCCCTGCCCGTCCTCATCGCCGTGCTCGCCCTCGCCGGGCTGGCCGCCTACCTGGGGAACGGGCTCGTCAGGGACGGGCTCCAGCTCCGTGCCGGCGCGGACCTCGCTGAGGGGGCCGGCGAGCCGGCCCACCAGTTGGTCACGCGGCTCCAGGACGAACGTCTCGCCACGGCCGCCTGGCAGGCGGCCCCCGGCCCGGAGACGCTGGCCGCCCTCCAGGAGGCGAGAGGCCGAAGCGACACCGCGGCCGAGGCCTTCCGCGCCGCCGACAGCGAGAACGCCGACCGCGCCGCGGTGCGCGAGCACGCCACGCGCCTGTTGGAGGCGCTGGAGGCGCTGGAGGCGGAGCGGCTGGCCGTCGACGAGCAGGAGTCCAGCACCGTCGAGGCGTACCGGTTCTACACCAACGCCACCGACCACGGCGTCGCGCTGCTGGGCGCCGCGCTCCGCGTCGAGGACGGCCAACTCGCCCAGGACGCCGCCGCGGCGGCGGGGCTGGTGCAGCTGGCCGAGGCCGTCGCCCGCCAGCACGCGCTGGTGGCCGGCGTACCGGACGGCGAGGGCGCGAACGGCGCGGTGCGCGAGGCGTTCGCCCAGGCCGTGGCCGTCCAGCGGCAGGCGCGGACCGCGCTCCACGCGGGCGACGTGCCGCCGCCGCAGGGCAGCGGGTACGAGTCCCTGACCGAGACCCCGGAGTGGTCGCTGCTGGTGGCGGCGGAGACGCCAGACTCCGGCGGCACCACCGCGATGCCCGAGCCGGCCGAGGCGTGGCGGGAGGCGGCGGAGTCCTCGGGGGCGATCCTGCGCGACCTCGGCGTCGACACCGTCGGGGGCGTGGGGTCGGACGCCTCCGGCCGGGGTGGTCAGCTGCTGGTCGCCGCGGCCCTCGTCGGCCTCCTCGCGGCGGCCGTCCTCGTCGGCGCGGCCCTGTTGGCCTGGCGCATGTCGCGGTCCCTGGTGGGCCGGCTGACGCGCCTGCAGCAGACCGCCTCGCGGCAGACCGAGAGCGACCTGGCGCGCATCGTCGAGCAGACGGCCCCCGAGCCGCAGGGCCCGCGCGAGGACGAGCGGTCGGAGGAGGACTTCGGCAGTGACGAGGTCGCCCGGCTGGCGGAGGCGCTGCGCCAGCAGTGGCACCTGGTCGTGGACACCATCCAGCGGCAGGCCCGTGGGCGTGAGGGGTCCGAGCGGGTCTTCCTCGGCCTCGCCCGCCGCACCCAGGTCCTGATCAACCGCATGATCCCGATGCTCGACAAGCTGGAGCGCGAGCACCAGGACTCCAAGCTGCTGAAGGACATCTTCGCCGTCGACCACCTGGCGACCCGCGTGCGGCGGCACACCGAGAACCTCCTCATCCTCGGCGGCGCGCTGCCCGCCCGCCGCTGGAGCAAGCCCGTCCCGGTCTACGAGCTGATGCGCAGCGCGATCTCCGAGACCGAGGACTACAGCCGGGTGGAGGCGCTGCCCGCGCCCCAGATCTCGCTGGCCGGCCGGGCCGTGGCGGACGTCGTCCACCTGCTCGCCGAGCTCATCGAGAACGGCACCTCCTTCTCCCCGCCCGAGACCAAGGTCACCGTCAGCGCGGAGATCGTGGCCCGCGGACGGGTGGCGCTGGAGATCGTCGACCGTGGCCTCGGGATGTCCGACGAGGAGTACGACCGGCTCAACCGGCTGCTGTCCGACGCGCCGAAGCTCGACGTGATGGCGCTGGGCGAGGCGCCGCGGCTGGGCCTGTTCGTGGTCGCCCGGCTGGCGAAGCGTCACGGCCTGGAGATCTCGCTGCGCAAGTCGCCCTACGGCGGGACGCTCGCCGTGGTGCTGCTGCCCAGCGAGCTGCTGGAGGAGTCCAAGTCGCTGCTGGCCGGCCTCATCCCCGACGGCCTGGCGGCCGCGGCGGGCGACGGCGAGCCGGGCGTCTCGTCCTCCTCGTCCGAGCGGGCCGAGCGGGCCGAGCGGGCCGAGGCGGAGACGCCGTGGCGCGAGTCGGTGCGTCCCCCGGCCGCGCCGCCCATGGTGCCGCCGCTCTCCCCCGGGCTTCTGGAGCCCGACGCCCCCGAGCCGGAGTCCCCGTCGCTGCTGCCCACGCCGGAGCCCGTCGCGGCCCGTCCCGTGGTGGCCCAGACGGACCTCGACGCGCCGGGCCGTCCGCAGCGGCGCATGGACTACGACCACAGCGGATACCCCGCGTACGGAGGTGCGGGCCTGTTGCCGAGCCTGTCCGACGAAGAGGCCGCCGAGCTGGCGGCACGGACCCACCCGCCGGTGGACCGGGACCTCACGCGCGAGGACCGTGTGTCCGCACGGGCCACCACGCCCGAGGCGCCCCCGGCGTCGTCCGCGGCGATGCCGCCGCCCGCCTCCGCCGCGACGCGCTCCCCGACGGCGAGCGTCCGCTCCTCCGGCGGCGACGGCCTGATCGACGCGGCGGACGACGGCAGTTCGCAGCAGCCCACGCACGTGACGGCGGCCGGCTCGCAGCTGAAGCTGCCCGTCCGGGTGCGGGGAGAGAGCCTTGCGGAGCAGCTGCGCGTCGAGGCGAGCGCTCTGATGGAGGAGGAAGAGGCTCACCGCAGTGCGACGGCGTCCCAGTCCCCCGACCGGGCCGGCGCCATCATGGCCGCCATCCAGTCGGGTAACCGGCGCGCGCGCACCACGGAGCCCTCAACGCCAGCTGGTGGACATGATCCTGAGGCGGGAACGCCCGGACATGGCGCCGACCCGGAAGGATCTGCGAGGAAGGATCAGCGATGACTGACCAGACCCAAGCCAGTGCCCACCTCAACTGGCTTCTGGACAACCTGGTGGCCGGCGTGCCCGAGACCCACCACGCGATCGTTCTCTCCCAGGACGGTCTTCCGCTGGCGCGTTCCGCCGGCCTCAACCAGGACGACGCCGAGCACCTCTCCGCCGTCGCCTCCGGGCTCCAGAGCCTCTCCCGGGGGGCGGCACGGCGTTTCCACGGCGGACACGTGCGGCAGACGGTGATCGAGATGGACAACGCCTTCCTGTTCGTCACCAACGCGGGGCAGCGCGCGCAGCTCGCGGTGCTCGCCTCGGACAAGGTGGACGCGGGGATGGCGGCCTACGAGATGACCCGGATCGTCCAACAGGTCGGGGAGTACCTGAGCGCCGCGCCCCGCACGGAGGCGACCACCGGCCGTCACGGTCAGGCTCTGTGACCTCGTCAAGGAAGTCCGGATGGTTCGACGAGGGGGCCGGATACCTGGTCCGGCCCTACGCGATCACCGGAGGGCGCACCGAGCACAGCGGATCCGACTTCGCGCTGATCACCCAGGTGGCGGCGAGGCCATCGGCCCGCCTGGACCAGCGCAGGGAGCAACCCGAGCTGACCGCCATCCTCGAACTGTGCCGGGGCCGCCCCCAGGCGATCGTCGAGATCGCCGCGCGCCTCGACCTGCCGGCGAGCGTGGTGAAGGTGCTCTGCGGAGACCTGCTTGACAAGAACATGATCTCTATTAGGGCCCCGGATAGGGAGTCGGGCGCCCCGAGTGTGGAACTACTTGAGAGGGTTATCGATGGCATCCGCAGACTCTGACCAGTCAAGTGGTTCCCTCATCCTGCCGACAGCACTGAAGATCCTGGTCGCCGGCGGTTTCGGGGTGGGCAAGACCACGATGATCGGTTCGGTGAGCGAGGTCCCCCCGCTGGAGACCGAGGAGTACATGACCCAGGCCAGCCTGGGCATCGACGACCTCGCGGGCACGCCGGACAAGGCGACCACCACCGTCGCCATGGACTTCGGCCGGATCACCATCGACCCCCAGCACGTGCTCTACCTCTTCGGCACGCCGGGCCAGGAGCGGTTCTGGTTCATGTGGGACGACCTGTCCTACGGCGCGCTCGGCGCCGTCGTGCTCGCCGACCCGCGTCGGCTGGCGGACAGCTTCGCCTCGGTCGACTTCTTCGAGCAGCGCCGCATCCCCTTCGCGATCGGCGTCAACTGCTTCTACGGTCAGCGGGACTGCACCGCGGCGGAGATCAACGCGGCGCTCAACCTGCGCTCCCCCGCCCCCGTCGTCATGTGTGACGTGCGGCAACGCCACTCCAGCAAGACCGTGCTGCTGGCGCTGTTGCAGTCGGCCAAGGCGCTGGCGGTCGGCTGAGTCGCACCCGCCCGACACGGCCACCCGGACGGGCTGGGAGGGGTGCGCCGAGGACGTCGCCCCCGTCCGGTTCGATCACACGATGGTCAACTTTTCGACACCTTGGCACACCCGTACGACAAGCTCCTGAAGAGGGAGTAGCCTACGTCCTCTCCTGCGGAGTCTCTTCGCGATGAGCCGCCGCGATACTCGCAGCCGATGAAGGACAGGTGACGTCGTCGTGCCCACGGATCACGCATGCCAGGCGGCCGCCGAGGAGGCCGCCCGCGGCATCACACCGGTCCGCGCGCTCCTCTCCCCCGCCCACGCGGCGCCCGCGCCCCGCCCGGCCGCGGACGACGAGGACGTCCCCGTCATGATCCGGCAGTACCTCGGCGGCGGCTTCAGCCCGGGGCGTGAGGCCAACGGCTCCTCAGCCGCCGAGGCGCCCTCGCCGGAGCCGGTGGGCACCGCCGCGGGCGGGGCCGTGCTGCTGACGTTCCTCGAAGGGCTCCGCGCCGACCTCGGCGGCACCCTGGTGGAGTGGTACGCCGAGCTGATGGTCCGGGTGCCGCACGCGCTGTCGGTCGTGGCCACGGTCGCGCCCGAGTTGGAGCCGCCGGGCGAGCCGAGTGAGTGGAAGGTGCTGTCGGAGCTGAAGACGCTGGGCCAGGAGCTGCTGACCGTCCTCGCGCGGCTGCG
Organism: Streptomyces sp. 4N509B; assembly: GCF_052245655.1. Classification (NCBI taxonomy): domain Bacteria; kingdom Bacillati; phylum Actinomycetota; class Actinomycetes; order Kitasatosporales; family Streptomycetaceae; genus Streptomyces; species Streptomyces sp. 4N509B. The sequence goes on along the minus strand of NZ_JBQQBZ010000011.1, from coordinate 23,634 downwards.
CCCCAACGACCGTGTGAGCCAGCTGAGCTGGCGTCTGGCCCTGGTGGAGGACGCGTTCGCGGGCGCGCTGCGGCGGCTCGACGTCCCTCCCGGGGTGTCCGCCAGGGCCGCGGCCGACGTGGCCGCCGCGGCGGGCTCGCTCTTCGGGATGCAGCGGCAGCCCTGACGCGGCCGCAACCCGTGTGTGGTGCAAGGGGATTGACGTTCCTGCTCACGGGTGATGTCATCGGGCCGCGTTCACCGGATCACCTCGACGCGTCAGGCCCGTGACGGGACGGGGAGGGTTCGGTGAGCGAAGCGCCGCCGGAAGGCTGGGCCGGGGCGCGCCGTCGTCAGGTCGTCGCCATCGGCCTGTCCGACTCGACACCGACATCCCTCAAGGTGAGGACGCACCCATGCAACAGCCACGACAGCCACGGCTCGTCACCACGCTCTCCGTCACCACCCTCGCCCTGCTCGCCAGCGGCCTGGCCACCGCCTCCGCGTCCGCCCAGGAGGCGCCCGCGACCGTGAGCGCGGACTGGGACAGCCAGTCGATCGCCTACCTCGCCGCCGACGGCCAGGTCAACGACCTGTACGTCATGTCGATGGGCTCCGTCACGGAGGGCAGCAGGCGCATCGGCTTCAACGACGAGGTACCGATCCAGGCCGGCGAGAACTGCCTCTACCTCGACCCGTCGGACGACACGTTCGTCGTGTGCGAACTGCCCACCACCAGCGCGCTGCCGGACGACGTCCAGATCTCCCTCGGCGACGGCGACGACTACATCTTCACCAGCGACCCCGGCGTGTCGGTCGTCGACGGCGGTGACGGCAGCGACGAGATGCACGCCCACTCCGCGAAGACGATCATCGGCGGCGCGGGCGACGACATGCTGATGGGCGGCCTCGTCATGCTCGGCGGCGACGGCATGGACCACCTGATGGGCGACGACCGCGACCAGGAGCTGCGCGGCGGCCGGGGCATGGACCACGTCGAGGCCTTCGGCGGCGCCGACGTCGTCTACGGCAACTCCGGCGAGGACCATGTCACCGGCGGCCGCGGGGACGACGTCATCTCCGGCGGACCCGACAACGACACCCTCTACGGCAACAGTGGCAACGACACCATCCGGGGCGGGGGCGGCGACGACACCCTCTCGGGTGGCCCTGACACCGACGACGTCCTCCAGTGACGCACGGTCGCGCGCAGACGCTTCCCTGACCCCGTGTCGGAGTCGTTCGCGCGCGACCCCTTGACGGGATAGAGAGCGCTTACCATCCTGCGGTGCCATGAGCCTCTTCCGTCGCTGCCGTGCCATGACCGCCCGCCTGCTGGTGCCGGCGCTCGCGCTCCTTGTCCTTCCCGCGACCGCGGGCGCCGCGCCGGCGCCGACGGCGGCACCGCCGTCGGCCCCCACGCCACAGCCCGCCGCGGCGCGCGGCGTGTGGACCGACACGCCCGTCGGCTTCGCCTCGCTCGACGCCCACGGCCTGAACGGCACCACCGGCGGCGCGGGCGGCCCCCAGGTCACCGTCAGCGACCTGGCCGGACTGGTCAGGTACGCGCAGGCGCCCGACCCGTACGTGATCCGCGTGGCCGGCACGATCGAGGTCGAGCCCTTCGGCGAGATGATCGCGGTCGCCTCGAACAAGACGATCGTCGGGGCCGGGCCCCGCGCCGCGATCGTGGGCGGCGGCCTGCACCTGGACCAGGTCTCCAACGTCATCGTCCGCAACCTGACGTTCCGCGACTCGTACATTCCCGGGGACTGGGACGGCAAGAGCCCGGAGAACGACAACGACGCCGTCCGCATGGACACCGCCCACCACGTCTGGATCGACCACTGCGCGTTCCTCAGGGGCGGCGACGGCCTGGTCGACGTCCGCCGCGACAGCGACTACGTCACGCTCTCGTGGAACCTCTTCGCCGGCCACAACAAGACCCTCGGCATCGGCTGGACCGAGAACGTCGTCACGAAGATCACGATCCACCACAACTGGTTCCGCGGGACCTTCCAGCGCAACCCCAGCATCGACAACACCGAGGCCGCCCACTTCTACAACAACCACCTGGAGCACTTCGGGCAGTACGGCACGATGAGCCGCGGCGGCGCCCGCGTCGTCGCCGAGCACAACCACTACGCCGAGGGCCAGGACCCGATCGTCGTGAAGGACCCGACCGCCCAGCTGCTCCAGCGCGGCAACGTGTTCGCCGACACCTGGGGCCGCGCGGACGAGGCGGGCGAGGCGTTCGACCCGGCGGCCTACTACCCCTACACCGCCGACCCGGCCCGCGCCGTGCCGAGGATCGTCGAGCGGCACGCGGGCCCCGTCGGCCCCTCCCCCTCCGCCTCCCGGGTGCCGGACACCCTCACCGTCGCGCTCGACGGCAGCGGGGACTTCGCCAGCGTGGGCGCCGCGCTCGACGCGATCCCCGCCGGCCACCCGGGCGCGGTGACGATCGAACTGGCGCCGGGGGTCTACCGGGAGGTGGTCCACGTCTGGCCGACCGAGGCCGAGATCACCCTGCGCGGCGCCTCCGGCGACCCCGCGGACGTCACCCTCACCTACGACCTGGGCGCCGCGCAGCAGAAGTTCTACGGCGGGCCGAACGGCGCCGCGGGCAGCGCGACCCTGTCGGTGCTGGCGGACGACGTCACGCTGGCGGACCTGACCGTCGAGAACGCCTACGCGGGCGAGGGCGCGGCGGTGGCGCTGCGCACGGTCGGAGCGGGGACGCGCCTGACGGACGTCGTGCTGCGCGGCGAGCACGCCGCCGAGGCGGGCGTGACCCGCTGACGTACGCCGTGGGAGGCGAGGTCACGCGGGCGGCGGAAAACCACTGGCGCCGCCGCCCGCCCCCGACCACCCTGGCCCGGTGACCAACGACTCGTCAGGCTCCGTGTTCGCCGATCCCCACTACGCCGCGTGCTACGACGCCTTCTTCCCCGCGAAGGAGCGGGACGACTTCCGCTTCTACCTCCCCCGGGTGATGGCCGCCCGCTCCGTCCTGGACGTCGGCTGCGGCACGGGCGTGCTGCTCCACGACGCCCGCGCGGCGGGCCACACCGGGCGGCTCGTCGGCCTCGACCCGGCGGAGGGCATGTTGACGCGGGCGCGGCGGCGGACGGACGTCGAGTGGGTCCTCGGCGACCTGCGGTCGGTCTCCTTCGACGACCCGTTCGACCTCGTCGTCATGACCGGCCACGCCTTCCAGGAGCTCGTCACCGACGAGGAGCTGCGGGCGGCGCTGGCCGCCGTCCGCACCGCCCTCGCCGACGGCGGCCACTTCGCCTTCGAGACCCGCAACCCGGCGGCGCGCGGCTGGGAGCACTGGGAGTCGGAGTACGCCCTGTCCGTGCCCGACCCGACCGGGCTGCCCGGCTTGGTGCGGCTGTCCATCCACGCCGAGACGCCCGTGACGGGCGACGTCGTCCACTCCGTCACCCGCCTGACGGGGCCCGCCTGGCCGGGCCTGGTCAGCAGCCGCTCCGCGCTGCGCTTCCTCGACGCCGCCGCGGTGACCTCCTTCCTGGCCGAGGCGGGCCTTGAGGTGGTCGAGCGGTACGGCGACTTCGACCGGTCGCCGTTGACGGCGGCCAGTCCCGAGATCGTGACCGTGGCCCGCGCGGTCCCGCGGGCCGGCACGGACGTGACCGGGCGGTCCTGACGCGGGCGCCCGACGTCGAGGGCCCCGTCCGGAGCGGAGCGGGCCGGGCCGTGCGGCCGTCAGGCCGTGCGGCCGTCCGACGGCGCGGGTCGGTCATGCCGTCAGGGCCGTCAGGCGGTGCGGCCGTCCGACGGCGCGGGTCGGTCATGCCGTCAGGGCCGTCAGGCGGTGGGTGCCGGCGTAGACGTTCATGGAGGCGCCGCGGAGGAAGCCGACGAGGGTCAGGCCGTTGTCCTCGGCGAGGTCGACGGCGAGGGAGGAGGGCGCCGACACCGCGGCGAGCGCCGGGATGCCGGCCATCACCGTCTTCTGGACCAGCTCGAACGAGGCGCGCCCGCTGACCACGAGGACCGTGCCGCGCCACGGCAGCAGCCCCGCGCGCAGGCCGTGGCCGACCACCTTGTCCACCGCGTTGTGCCGCCCCACGTCCTCCCGCAGGCACAGCAGTTCGCCCGCCGAGGAGAAGAGCCCGGCCGCGTGCAGCCCGCCGGTGGCGTCGAAGACCCGCTGGGCCGCCCGGAGGCGTTCGGGGAGGGCGGCCAGCAGCTCCGGGGTCAGGCGCAGCGGGTCCTCGGCGACGGGCCACGTCACCGTGGTGCGCACCGCGTCGAGGCTGGCCTTGCCGCACAGCCCGCAGGAGGAGGTGGTGTAGAAGGCGCGCTCCAGGGAGGCGTCGGGGGCGGGGACGCCGGGGGCCAGCGAGACGTCCACGACGTTGTAGGTGTTGCCGCCGTCGGCGGACGCCCCCGCGCAGTACCGGATCGCGGCGATGTCGGCGGCGTGGCGGACCGCTCCCTCGCTCGCCAGGAAGCCGGCGGCCAGGTCGAAGTCGTCGCCCGGGGTGCGCATGGTGACGGTGAGGGGGCGCCCGCCGACCCGGATCTCCATCGGCTCCTCGGCGGCGAGGGTGTCGGGGCGGCGCTGCGCCGCCCCCTCGCGCAGGCGCAGCACGGGGCGGCGCACCGTCACTCGGCCCATCGGTGGCTCCTTAAGCGCTGTGGGGTGGTGGGGTCTGGGGGTGGTGAGGTCTGGGGGTCGAAGCGTCGTCGAAGCGTCTCAGGTTTCCTCCCCGCCCGTCGGGCGGGGCCGGTGGTCACCAGCACGGATCGTGCCAGGCGTCCAGGTCGAGGCGCTTGGCCATGGAGCCGAGGTCGAGCCGGCGGGCCTCGCCGCAGAACTCCGCCGCCGGCACGTCGTACTCCACGTGGAAGACGGCCTTGCCCGCCTCGACGAACGGGATCAGCAGGTGGCACTCGTCGTAGGCGAAGCACTCCTCGTTGACGGCGAAGTCGAAGTCGTCCACGAGCTGCGGGATCTGCGCCAGGTCGTTCTTCAGGCCGACGGCCAGCCCCCGCTCGTGGGCCAGTTCGGCGATCATGCGGTTGTAACGGAGCTGGTCGGCGGGGGTCAACGGGAAGCCGGTGTCGTTGGCGTAGCCGTCCACGAGGTCCGGCTCGACGGCGTCGAAGCCCTTGTCCCGGCACATGTCGAAGCGGGCGGCCATCAGCGGGCGGAGCGTGTCCCGTCGGCGGATGTCGAGCCAGCGTTCGCCGTCCCAGCCGTTGCCCCGGCCGAGCACCTCCTCGGGGAAGGCGTCGGCGTCGGGGCGCCAGTCCTCGAAGGCGCCCACGTTGACGTAGCAGATGACGCGGACGCCGCGGTCGTGCAGCCGCGCCACGACGTCGGCGTCGTGGTCGAAGCCGTCGATGTCGTAGACCGGGACGTCGACCCCGGTGTCGAGGCGGCCGGTGAGCTGCCAGTGCCAGGCGAGGCCGGGTTCGGGGCGCCACCGGTCGTCTGTGGGACCCGGCGGCTCGGGCGGCGCGTCGCCGTCCGCGGCGCCGTCGGCGATCACCGCTCCCCAGGCCAGCAGCGCCGCGAGCGCGAGGAGCGGCGCGAGGCGGCGGGCCGTGAGGCGCCGGCGCGGGGAGGGCGTCGCCGTCATGCCGTCACCCCGCTCGTCGCCGCCAGGGTCTCGGGCAGGGCGTCCCACGGGTGGGGTGGGGTGCCGGGGACCGCGCAGCAGACGGCGGCGCCACGGCGGGCGGCCAGGGCCAGGGCGGCGGCCCCCTCCCCTGGGGGCACCGCGTAGACCAGGTGGCACAGGCGGCCCGGCGGCATGCGGCGCGCCCACAGCGGCGGCGGCGCGGCGGCCCGGTAGCCGTCCCAGGGCCCCTCGAAGGTGACGAGCAGTTCGGCCACGCGCGCGAAGCCGGGGTGGGGGTGGCAGCCGGGGTTGAGGGCGAGCGTGCGCATGCCGGCCCGCCGGCGGGCGGCGCGGGCGAGCCGGGCGAAGCCGGGGAGCGCGCGGCGGTTGGCCGGCGACTGGTCGAGGAAGGCCGCGTCGACGCCGTACCAGCGGCGGTAGCGGCGGAGTTCGGCGACGACCTCGGCGGCGGGGCGGCGCCCGTAGGCGGTGTCGGCGTACCCGAAGAGCCGCACGCCGGCGGCCCGCAGCCGGTGGGCCGCCTCGGCGAATCCGGGGTCGGGGGCCGGGCCCGCGCCGCTGGCGGGGTTGAGCACGACGCCGTGGAGCGCGGGCGCGGCCTGTCGCAGCAGCCGCCACGCCTCGGGGCGGGTGGCGGGGTGCTCGTAGAGGGGCACGAGCAGGCGGACGCGGGCCGCCACGCGGGGCGCGCCGCGGGCCGGCCGCGGCCGGGCGGTGCGGGTCCTGCGGGTCATGTCTCTCCCCCTGTCGTCTCGGCGCTCACGCCGGTCCCGCCGTGCGGGCCGGCCCCGCCGCACGGGCCGATCCTGCCGCACGGGCCGGTCATGCCGCCTGCCGGGCCGACCGGTCCGGGTGCCGGGTGGTGCTCACCGGTGAGCCGTGACCCGGCTCAGGTGCAGCCACGCCGCCGTCGGAAGCACGGCCGCGGCGACCGCGCACACCACGAGTTGGGCCACGACCACGGAGGCCGTGGGCAGCAGCCCCGGCAGCTGGACGACGGCCGCGGCGCCGCAGACCGTCGCCGCCGGCAGCGGCCGTCCGAAGGACTGCAACAGCAGCACCGCCCAGAGAACGGCGCCCAGCAGCAGGAGTACCACGAAGCGGGCCCCGTGCGGCGCGGGGCCCTGGGACCAGAGGGCCGCGCAGGCCAGGGCCAGCACCGCGAGCGCCGCGAGGTACGTGACCAGGCCCAGCCCCAGCTCCAGCGCGACGGCGGTGCGGAAGGCGCCGATGCTGGTGTGGCGGCGCAGCCGCTGCCGGGCGCGGACCCGAAAGCGGGCCAGCAGCCACTCGGCCGGGCCCATGCTCAGCGTCAGCCCGAGGGCGGTGGAGGTCGCCGCGGCGCCGCGCTCGCCGTCCCCGATGACCTCGGCGAGGATGGCCAACGTCACCAGCAGGCCGGTGCCGAGGCCCAGCAGGCCGTAGGGCACGGAGGCCGCGAGCGGCGGGGAGGCCGCGGCGGCCGGGCGGCTCTCGCCCCGCTCCCGTGCCAGGTGCCGCGCCGCGAGCGCGGCGACGGCCGTCAGCGAGGCGAGCAGCAGCGTGGCCCGCAGGAGGGTCGGCAGAGCGAACGCGAGGTGCGCCACGCCCCCGGCGACCAGCGGGGACAGCGCGAGCAGCAGCGGGAACTCCTGGCCGAGCACCAGCAGCGCGGTGGCGCCCGCGAGATAGCACGCCTGCCCGAGCGCGAACAGCCACACCGCTCCGCTGACGTGCTCCCCGAAGGTGGCGGTCGCGCTCGCGGCGGTGGCGGAGGCCGCGGCGCCGGCGGCCCCGCCGAGGGCGAGGGCACGGACGGCGGCGTCCCGGTCGCCGAGACCGAGCCAGACGTAGGCGCGGTGGGACAGGCCCTGGTTCCACGCCCAGCTGGTCAGCGCGCTGACCAGCAGCACCGGCGCCCCCGCCGGCAGGCCCCCGTCGCCCGCGCCCTCCGGGGAGGACAGCAGGGGGCCGCCGATGACGTACGCGAGGGCGGGGAGCGCGAAGAGCAGGCCGCGCAGCGCGCAGCGCAACGGGTCGGGCGCCAGGCCGGTGTCGGCGTCCGGCGGCGGCGCCGGGTGGTGACGCCTGGGGACGCGGAGGTACAGCTCCTCGGCGAGGGCGAAGGCGTCGGGGAAGCCGTAACGGTCGCGGACGCGGGCGTCGTTGAGGCCCTCTGCCTCCAGCAGCGCGGCGACCTCGTCGGGGTGGACGGCGGCGGCCACGTCGTCGTGAAGCCGTTCGCAGAGCGCGGTGAGGGGCTCCTTCTCGTGGCCGTCGGGGGCGGCGTCGCTCACGACGGGCACCCCTCCCGCGCGCCGGCCGTCGTGGGGCGGGCGCCGGGCGGCGACGCTGCGGGCGGGTCCGGCGCGTGCGGCGGCCGGGGCGGCGTGCCGAGTTCGTCGTAGATGCCCAGGAAGTTGTCGATCAGGCTGCGCAGCGCGAACTGGTCGATCACCCGCCGGCGGGCGGCGGCGCCCAGCGCGGCGCGCCGCCCGGGGTCGCGCAGCAGCGCGGCCGTGGCCTCCGCCATGGCCGCGGGGTCGCGGGGCGGCACCACGAGGCCGGCGTCGCCCGCCGCCTCCCTCACGCCGCCGACGTCCGTGGAGACGGTGGCGCGGCCGCAGGACATGGCCTCGATCAGGCTGTAGGGGAAGCCCTCGCTGATGCTGGAGAGCATCACGACGCTGCCGGCCGCGTAGGCGCGGCTGACCTGGCTGACGCGGCCCTCGAACGTCAGCCCGTCGGCCACGCCGAGGGTGGCGGCGAGCTTGGCGCAACGGTCCCGGTACTCCTCGCCGCCGGCGGGCACGCCGCCGAAGAGCCGCAGGCGCAGGGTCGGGAACGCGGGGCGCAGCAGCGCGTAGGCCCGGATCAGCGTCTCCAGGTCCTTGATGGGGTCGACGCGGCCGGCCCACACGAGGGTCAACGTCGCGGGTTCCGGGCCCGCCTCGGGGAACGCCTGCGGGTCGACGCCGTTGTAGACGGTGCGGATCCGGTCGGGGTCGGCGCCGCCGCGCTCCTCCCAGCGGCGGTTGTACTGGTTGCAGGGGGTGACCAGGCGGGCCCGGCGGTAGCCCTCGACGGCCAGGCGCCGGTGGAAGCCGAGGAGCAGCCGCTTGACGGGGGTGCCGAAGGAGGCGCCGCGGTGGCTGAGGTAGCGCTCGCGCAGGTACACGCCGTGCTCGGTGAGGAGGAACGGGGTCCCGTCGAGGCGTTGGGCGACGAGGGCCGGCAGCACGGCGAGGCCGCCGCTCACGGCGTGGGCGATGTGGCCGTCGGGGATCCGGACCGCGAGCGGGCGGAGGTGGTGTTCGAGGAGGTCGGTGGCGGTGAGGGCGTCGTGCAGGGTCGGCCGCGTCGCGTGGTCGCCGCCGTCCCCGGGTGGTGTGGCCGCGTCGGCGACGGGGTCCGCGAGGGGGTCCGTGAGGGGGTCCGTGAGGAAGCTGGTGAGGCCGGCGGTCGTGGCCTCCCCGCCGCCCGCGCCGCGCCCCGCGCCGCCGCCCGTGGCCTCGCGCGTCGCGAGGGCGCGGGCGAGCGCGGGGGTGGCGGCCGGCGCGAGCGCCGTGGCCAGCAGAGGGCTGGCGGCGGCGGGCGACCGCGTCGCGGGCGACGGGCCCGTCGCCCACCTGTCGGTGAGGGTACGCAGCGCCGCCTCGGTGCGCAGCGCCGCGCTCAGCCGCCCCTCGCGGGCGAGGACGGCCAGCTCGTACAGGCCGGCGGCGAACCGCTCCTGGGCGGGCCCGTCGGGCGCCTGGTCGTCGGCGTCGAGCAGCGCGTCGAGGAAGCTCCCGTAGCTGGCGAGGAAGCGCCGCCGCGCCACGCCCCACAGCGGCGGGTGCGCGGTCCCGGGTGGGACGCCCCAGAGCGGGACGGCGGTGTGGCGGCGGATGTTCGGCGGCAGCTCCCACGCCACGGGCTCCCGCCCGGTCGCGGTCAGCGAGAGCACCTGGAAGTCGACGTCGGGCATGCCGCGCACCAGTTGGTCGCACCAGGTGCTGACGCCGCCGTGGATGTGGGGGTAGGTGCCCTCGGTCAGCATCGCGACGCCGCGGCCCGTGGGCGCGGAGAGGACGGTGGTGGGGGCGGGGGCGGAACGCGAGGGCTCGCGTGGGTGGGCGCTCATGGTGGGTCCCCAGGGGATGAACGGGTGCAACGGCGCGGGTCGTCGTGGTCGTGTCCCGGCACGGGCCGCCAGGCCGCCCCCGGACCGCGGCGGCCGTGCCGGGACGGGGCGCTATCTCAGGGCGCCGGAGAGCGAGGAGGGAGCGGAAGGGGCGGAGGGAAGGGTGAGGAGGAGACCGGCCGTCCCGCCGTCGGTGTGCGGCGTCCGGCCCGGCGCCGACCAGCCGGCACGGGCTCCGGCGTAGGGCTCGGCGAACGGAACCGTCCCGCCGTCCCCGCCGCTCTCGCGGCTCTCGCCGTCCCCGGTGAGCACGGTGGTGCCGGCGGGCACGGTGGCGGGCACGGCCACGTCGGCGGCCTCGCCGCCGTCGGCCGCCTCGACGGTCACGGTCACGCCCGAGCCGATGCGGTAGGCCGTGACCCGGTCCTCGGCCAGCGCCCGTCGCCAGGCCGCGCGCCGCGCCATCTCCTCGCCCGCCTCCCGCTGGCTCGGGTTGACCAGCGGCGCGCTCTCGCCGAACAGCGCGTCGTAGCGGGCCAGGAGGCGGTCGAGCACCGGGTAGAGCAGCCGGTCCTCGGCGAGGTTGGACTGGTGGACGTAGTGCGGACGCGGGTCGCCCGCGAGCACGTGGTCCAGCGCGATGCGGGACTCCGTCGGAACGATGTACCCCTCGAAGCCGGTCTCCGGGTCCAGGGGCTCGGGGAGGCAGGAGTCGTCGCTCTCGCAGGCACCGCTGCCGCCGTCCTCGGTCCTGGTGTAGATCCAGTTGTAGAGGTCGACCTGCTCGGCCTCGGTGCCCGTGTTGTAGAAGATGTTCATCGGGTGGCGCGGCACCGTCAGGGCCTCGCCGACGGCGCGCTGCTCCGTCTCCAGGGAGTTGTCGCTGGCGATCCAGCGCACGCCGTTCTCCGCGAGCGCCGGGGCGAGGTTCGGGTTGTCCTCGGGCTGCTCGGGCGCGCGGGCGAGTCCGGAGTGCTCGCCCGTGACGAGCTCGGTGGCGTCCACCGTCACGTCGTGGGCGGCGGCCCAGTCGAGGTTGCGCCGGATCTCCTGGGCGATGGTGTCCTGGTCGACCCAGCGGGTCGAGCCGTCCGGGTTCGTGGCACACCGCCAGGGGTCGACGGAGTAGTCCCGCACGCAGCCGAGGAAGAGGTGGCCGTAGGTGTGGTTGAGCCAGCGGAAGCTCTCGCGGGAGGCGAGCATCTCCTCGGCCAGCGGGTCGACGCCGCCGTTGGCCTCCCGCCACTCCTCGCCCAGCCCCGCGTTGTAGGCCATGTCGAGGTGGAGGCCGTTGTCCCGCTGCCACTGCTCGGCGTTCCGGGCGTCGTCGGCCGTCATCCGGATCGGGGGGTACCGCGCGGGGGTGGCGGGGCAGCCGGCGTCGCCCGCGGTGCAGTCGTGCTCGGCGCTCCAGCGGCTGTCGCCGCCGAGCACGTCGTCGATGTGGACGGAGAAGTAGTACCGGCTCTGGCCGAGCCGCACCCCGTCGGTGAGCCAGTCGACGATGCCGCGGGCCAGGAGGTGGAACTGCTGCTGGTAGGCGTTGTAGTCGAAGGTGACGACCAGGTCGCGCAGCCCGCCGTCGTGGACGTACTCGCCGACGAGGGACCCGTGGGCGTCGGTGCCGGGGATCGGGGCCTGGAGCAGGCTCGTGTAGCTGTGGCCCGGCGGCAGCTCGGCCAGCGGCACGGCCAGGGCCGCGTAGCTCTCGGCGATGTCCGGGTCGAGGTCGCCGAACGGCACGGGTCCCTCCAGGTAGCCGAACGGGCCGGCCGCGCCACCGCCCTCGGCTGTCACCTCGGCGGTCATGCCGTCGAGGGTGCCGACGTACCCGGGCTCGGAGGGCCAGTTCAGACCGACCTCGGGGGTGGGGTAGACGTAGGCGTTGACCCGGGGGATGTCGAAGCGGGCGCGGTAGTCGGCCAGCGCCTCGGTCTCGGCGGCCGTCAGCTCGGCGGGCGCCTCGTTGGGAGCGACGACGCCCTGGAAGCGGGCCCACGGCCGGCCGCCCGTGGCGGTGTCGGTGCCGCTGAGGAAGGCCGCGTCGATCCGTCGGCGGTCGGGGTCGGTGAGGTCCACCGCCGTGAACGGTGTGCCGTCGTCGGTGAGTTCGGCACGGATCGCCGTCGTGGCGGGGCTGCCGTCGTCGAGGAGGAGGACGCGCAGGTCGACGCGGGGCACGTCGTCGGGCGCCGGCCTTGCCAGCGACCCGGCCCCGGCGCCGCCGGCGGGGAGCGCGAGCACCGACAGGCAGGCCGTGATCATGACGAACGCCAGCCAACGGGGTGTCGGCTGGCGCTCCGTGCGGCGGGGGGCGGAGGGGCCCCGTCGGGGCGGCGGATGCACGGCGCCGGCCTCGGCGGATCTGGCGTGGCGGCGCGGTGTGCGGCGGCGGTGGAACCGGGAGAGGCTGCGGGGCGTCCTGGCTCTGATCATCGGTCAACTCCCACGGTGACAGTTCGACGGCCGCGCCCGGTGGGGTCGGCTCGACCGGCTGACGGCTGGCTGTCCGGAGCGACATGTCGACAGATGTGCACACTGTGGCGACGAGGAAAGCCAGCAACAGGATGGGGCGGTTGGGCCGTGCCGTCGAGGACGACCGGCCGGCTCCGGCCATCCCGGAGCGGGTTACTCGTCGGTGACCGCCACCGTCCGACCTTCCGGTGACCGGATCGCCACCCCGCCGTGAGCGCGGCGCGGCCCAGCGTGCGCGGCGGACGGGCACGGTCCGCGGTCGTCCGGTCACGCGGACAGTGGCATGTCTCGGCCACCGGGCCGGGGAACGCGCGCGGTGGCCGACATCAGACCGGATTGTTACGCCGCATTGCCGGCGGTGGCCCGTGTGGTGACGGGCGCCCGGCACGGCCGAGGGCCGGCGCCCGGGTCCTCTCCCCGGCCGCCGGCCCTCGTTTCTCCCCTCCCCCGGGGGACGGGCGACGCCCCGCGCCTACAGCGTGCGCTCCAGGCGTTCGGCGAGGAGCTTCGTGAAGCGGGCGGGGTCGGCGGGCTGGCTGCCCTCGGCGAGCAGCGCCATGCCGTGGATCAGCTCCGCCATGGCGGCGACGTCCGGGTCGTCGGCGCGCTCGGCGTGGGCGGCGCGCAGCCCCTCGATGAGGGGGTGGGACGCGTTGATCTCCAGGACGCGCTTGCTGACGGGCACCTCCTGCCCCATGGCACGGTAGATGTTCTGGAGCGCGGGGGGCATGTCGCCGGCGTCGGAGACGACGCAGGCGGGCGAGACGGTCAGGCGGGAGGAGAGCCGCACCTCCTTGACCTCCTCGCTCAGCCGCTGCCCGAGCCACGTCAGCAGCTCGGCGTACTCCTGCTGCCGCTGCTCCCGTTCGGCCTGGCGCTTCTCCTTCTCCTCCTCGTCGCCGCCGAGTTCGGCCTCGCCCGTGGCGACCGAGCGCAGCTCGTGGCCGGAGAACTCGTGGACCGCGCCCACCCAGACCTCGTCCACCGGGTCGGTGAGGACCAGCACCTCAAGGCCCCTGTCGCGGAACGCCTCCAGGTGCGGCGAGCTCTCCACGGCGGCCCGGGACTCGCCCGTCACGTAGTAGATGTGCTGCTGCCCCTCGGCCATGCGCTCGACGTACTCCTGGAGCGTCGTCGGCCTCTCGGGGTCGTGGGTGGTGGCGAAGGTGGCGGCGGCGAGGATCGCGTCCTGGTTGTCCTGGTCGCTGAGCAGGCCCTCCTTGACGACCGCGCCGAACTCCCGCCAGAACGTGGCGTAGCGCTCGGCGTCGCGGGTTCGCATCTCCTTGAGGGTGGCGAGCACCTTCTTGGTCAGCCGGCGGCGCATCAGCCCGATCTGGCGGTCCTGCTGGAGGATCTCGCGGGAGACGTTGAGCGACAGGTCCGCCGCGTCGACGACGCCGCGGACGAACCGCAGGTACTCCGGGACCAGAGCCTCGCAGTCCTCCATGATGAGGACCCGCTTCACGTAGAGCTGGAGTCCGTGCCGGCCGCCGCGGGTGAAGATGTCCTGCGGCGCGCGGGCGGGCAGGAAGAGCACCGCCTGGTACTCGAAGGTGCCCTCGGCGCGCAGCGGGATGATCTCCAGCGGCGCGGTCCAGTCGTGGCTGATGTGCTGGTAGAGGGTGTGGTATTCCTCGTCGGAGACCTCGCTCCTCGGGCGGGCCCACAGCGCCTTGCGGGAGTTCAGCGTCTCCGGCTCGGGGGCCGACTTCTCCGCCGCGCCGGCCTCGTCGCCGGCCTCGGTGCCGGCGTCGGCGCCGTCCTCTGCTCCCTCCTCGGCGCCGGCCGTGGCGGTGGTCTGGGGGAGCAGCCTGATGGGCCAGGTGATGAAGTCGGAGTACCGCTTGACGATCTCCCGGAGCTTCCAGGGCTCGGTGTAGTCGAAGACCTGGTCCTCGGTGTCCTCGGGCTTCAGCCGCAGCGTCACCGAGGTGCCCTGCGGCGCGGACTCGACGGTCTCCAGGGTGTACGTGCCCTCGCCGGTGGAGGTCCATCGCGTGCCGACGGCCTCGCCGGCACGGCGGGTGAGCAGGGTGACCTCGTCGGCCACCATGAAGCTGGAGTAGAAGCCGATGCCGAACTGGCCGATCAGCTCCTCGCCGGGCGCGTTGCCCGCCTCCCGCAGGCGCTTCAGGTACTCGGCGGTGCCGGACTTCGCGATGGTGCCGATGAGCTCCACGACGTCCGCGCGCGACATGCCGACACCGTTGTCCCTGACCGTCAGGGTGCGGGCCTCGCGGTCCGTCTCCAGGGCGATGTGGAGGTCCGACACGTCGACGTCCAACGCGTCGTCGCGCAGCGCCTCGATGCGGAGCTTGTCCAGCGCGTCGGAGGCGTTGGAGACGAGCTCGCGCAGGAACACGTCCTTGTTGGAGTAGATCGAGTGGATCACCATGTGGAGGAGTTGGCGGGCTTCCACCTGGAACTCGAACGTCTCGGTCGACATGGTCGTCGGATTCCCTCGTCTTTCCTCGGGCTCGGACAGGGTGCGCCGATCATGATATGGGCGCCGCCCGCCCGCGTGCCGGGGGTGAGGGGGGCGTGCGCGGCACGGGTGAGGACCCGCGGCGGGGACGTGGCCCGCCGCGGGCCCCTTCAGGTGGTGCGGGTGGCGCTAGTTCGGCGAGTGGACGTTGTCACGGTTGTAGTCCCTGGTGGCACCCCGCACGTACAGCGGTGTGGAGGTGCTGCCGGAGAAGTACTGCTCGATGGAGCCCTCGAACGGTGTCGACGAGGGGTTACGGCCGTACACGTCGGTGTAGACGGTGGTCGGGCCGTTCGAGCTGAGCGTGATCATGCCCGGCCGGTACTCGCGCAGGGTGCCCTTGAAGGGCGAGCGCGGGTCGTCGAACGCGATCCGCTGGCCGGTCTGCTGCTCGATCTGGCGGACCTGGTCGCAGTACTGACCACGGATGCCCTGGTAGCAGAGGTCGACCTGGCGGGCCAGGCGGTTCGGCTGGCTCGCGTCGTAGTAGCGGCTCGGGTTGAGGACGTACCACAGCGACTGGAGGTTGAAGTTCACTCCCTGGCCGTTCACCGACACGTCCGAGAACCAGAACTCGTGCAGGTCGTTCGTGTCGAACGGGATCATCGTGCCCGTGATGGGCTCGAAGTGCGTGAGCCCGTCGCGGATCGCCTGCACGCAGGCGGCGTCGGTGATGAGGCGGCCGAGCGTCCGGGTGTCCGACGGCGAGTCCGCCGGGACGGCGGGGCCGACGTTGGTGAACTTCGAGCCGAACGGTCCTGGGCAGTCGGTGGCGCCGAAGCCGCCCGGACGTCCGTTCGGGATCATCCCGGTGAACCTCGCCTCAGCGGTCTGCCCGTTGTTCTGACCGCACCGCTGGTGGAAGATCAACTCGTGGACGTTGTTGGTGAACGCGTCCGTGGAGTGCGTGCCCTGGTGGAACTTGAGCAGGGTGTCGCACGTCGCGACGGTGGAGCCCTGCGGGGGGAAGAAGCTGGTGCCGTTGTCCCCCTGGATCACGTTCTGGTTGTTGACCGCGAGGACCTTGTGTCCAACGTGGTCCTCGTGGCGGTGACTGCTCTCCGAGGTCGACTCCATCAGCACCTCGGCGGTGTAGCCGAAGGCGGGCCACCCGTCGGTCGAGAACAGTTCGGAGGTGCGCGGGTCGTCGCCGTGCTCGTGGCCGAAGGTGCATCCGCTGGCGTCCCTGGTGGGGTGCCAGGTCGGGTAGACCTTGCCGTCGGGCCCGTACGTCCAGTAGCGCGCGTGGATCTCCTTGGAGCACTCGCCGGCTCGCGGCGTGTACCCCTTGTCGTTGTTCTCGACGATCAGGTCGTACGCCATGCTGGTGGGCGCGTCGGCCGGCGGCAGCGCCTGCCCCCACTGGGGGTTCTGCTGCAGGAGCCCGGCCTCCGGGCTGTCGGAGCCGGCGGTGCCGGCGTGTGCGGAGAGGGTGGTGCCCGCGAGACTGGCGATCGCCAGGAAGGCCGCGGCCACCCACAGTCGGGGCTTGAAACGGTGTGACTGCATTCGGGGTCCTCCAGTAGGAGTGCGCGGGACGGCACGCCCTGACGCCCTGACAGATGTCATGGACATGCCAAATTCGCACTGAAGGTGGTCGGAAGACGACGAGGCCACATGGCATCGAAGCAGCCCCCGGGCCTCGACCCTGGCCCCGATACATTGGTGCGCCTGCACCGTATCTGAACGCCAGTTCTACGCACAAGCCCTTTCTAGCCTCTCGTCACACACGACCGACAGGCTGCGGAACCGTTTCGGACGGGGACGGTGACCGCACCTGCCGTCGCCGTACGCGCACGTTCCGTCAGCTTGAGGGTGGCCACGACACCCTGACGGTCCCCCACCCCGGGGCGCGGGCGAGAAGCCCGAGGAGGGTGACGGAACGGTCGACGCGGTCCCACGCGTCAGTCCGGTCCCTCCCGTGCCCTCCCGTTTCCGTGCGCCCGTCCGCGCTCGGCGCGTCCGGCTTCACGGACCGTGACGAACAATTCCGGGGGCAACGTGCAAACGCGCGGCGTCGACGCGACCGTCGAATTCCCCCGATATCGAAAAACCCGGCCTTCTCCGCGAGAGGACCCCACCGATTTCACGCGGCCGGATCGCCGATAAGGGCCCGCCCACCCGGGCGGGCCTTCTCCGCGCGACGAGAAACGGAAGTGCGGCGCGTCCGCGCGACAGCGTTCCGGCAGGGCGGGCCCGGAGGGCCGGAGCTCAGCGGCCGGCGACCACCTGCCGCTCCTCGCGCCCCCTGCCCCGTTCCTCGCCCGGGGACCCGCTCCCGCCCGCGCACCTGCGCATGGCCTCCTCCGCCAGGTCGGCGAACCGGTCCCAGGCGCGGGCGCTCTGCCGCGCCAGCCGCACCACCGTCGACAGCGCGTGCTCGGGTAACGCGGTGACGACCTCCTCCTCGTCGCCCGTCACGGGCTGCGTGTGCAGCAGCCGCAGCAGGCGGCGGCCCGGCTCGCGGTACCGGATCGAGGGGTCCCGTCCCAGGCTGCCCAGCAGGGCGCGGAAGTCGGCCAGCCGCACCATGACCGACGGCTCGACGGCCTCCCGCCCCTCGGCCGGGCCCGCCGGCCAGGGCGTCGCGACGGTCGCGAGCAGGCTGTCGGGCAGCGGGTCGAGGCCACGCCGCAGCCGGTCCCGCACGTCCCTGACGGTCCCGGGGGAGATGCCGGCCGCCCTGGCGACCTCCCGCAGCGTCGCGTTCGGCCGCTCCGTCAGCAGGCGGGCGGCGATCCGCCGGCCGACGGCGCTGCTGATGGGCCTGACCCGGCCGTCGAGGCCGAGGCGGCCGACCCGGCCGACGACCTCGCCCGGGGCCTCGCCGGGCGCGGCGGTGCGCCGCAGCCGGCCGATGGTGCTGCCCGACAGCCCGACCGCCCTGCCCACCACCCGGTCCGACCAGTCCGGATGGGCCCGCAGCACCCGTGCCGCCGCCGCCTTGCGGTCGGCCAGCGACAGCGGCAGGCCGTGCGCGGCGTTGGCCGCCACCGAGCGGAGGACGGCCTCGATGTTCGAGTCGTCGTACACCCTGGCCCTGATGACCGCCTCGCCCCGCAGGCGCGCGGCCTCCACGCGGTGCACGCCGTCGATGATCCGCATCGAGCCACGCTGCACCGCGATCGCCGGCAGCTCCTCGTACGCCTCCAGCAGGAGGCCGACGTGGGCGGGGTCGACGCCCTCCTGCCGTGGCCAGACGGCCGGTCTCAGCGAGGCGAGGGGCACGAGCCGCTCCCGTGGGAGGGCCCCCTGCTCCCCGCCGCCGGCCGGGCTCACCCGGGCCACGGTCGCGTTGTCCGGGGACGGGCCGTCGTGAGAGGAAGAGGAGGAAGAGGATGTGCGAAGGCTCTTTACCGACCCCAAAATGTCTTCTCCCTTTGGTGCCCCAAGCCCATCGCGCGGCGCGTCACGCGAAGGGCGGGAAGGCGCCGTGCGCGCGGGGTTGGGAAATGCCGGTTCGGTGTTTCGGATGATCCCGCGGCCGGCTGGGGCTGCGGGCAATCGACGGGAGGGCACGGCGGCGATCCGGACATGCGGCCACAGATGAGGATGCCCCAGCGGCTGTGCGGGAGCAAGAAGCCGGGGAATCCGGTGGCGGGAATGCGGCGGGTGACCCCGCCTCAGGCACCGTGCTTAGATGACCGCGTGCGTGAAACTGGGATTCTCATGGAGCGGCTGCGCGAGGCCGGGTTCCCGGCCCGGTCGGTGACGCGGACCGCCGGCGGCGTGGTCGCCGTCGCGGGCCTGGCCACGCTCGACGACGACAGCCAGGTGTTCGCCAAGACCCTGCTCGGTCCGGACTCCGACCTCTTCGAGGTCGAGGCGGCCGGACTCGTCGCACTGCGCGAGCGCGGCGGCGCCGCCACCCCGGGCGTCCTGCGGGCCACGCGCAACGTGCTGGTGCTGGAGGCCATGCGCCCCCGCGTCGACGACGAGCGGTACTGGGAGGGCCTGGCCCACCTGCTCGCCCGCCTGCACACCTCGACCGTCTCCGACCGGTTCGGATGGCACCGCGAGGGCTGGCTCGGCCGCATGCGGCAGGAGAACACCTGGGACACCGACGGCCACGCCTTCTTCGCCGAGCGGCGGATCCTGCGGTGGCTGCGCGAGCCGCTGGTCGAGGCGGCGTTCGACGGCGAGGAGCGCCGGGCGTTGGAGCGGCTGTGCGCGGCGCTCCCCGAGCTGGTGCCCGCCCGGCCGCCGTCCCTGACCCACGGGGACCTGTGGAGCGAGAACGTCGTCGCCGACGAGTCGGGCGCCCCCGTGCTGATCGACCCCGCCGTCTCCTACACCTGGCCGGAGGTCGACCTCAGCATGCTGTGGTGCTCACCGCGCCCGCCCGCCGCCGACCGGTTCTTCGCCGTGTACCAGGACCTCGCCCCGCTGGAGGACGGCTGGCAGGAGCGCATGCCCCTGCTCCACCTCCGGGAGCTGCTCAGCGTCATCGCCCACGATGACGACGACTGGGGCGCGGCCGACGCCGTGCGGAAGGTGATCGCCCCGTTCCGACGCGCCGTCGGCGGGGCGGTGTGAGCGGTGTGGTCCCGGCGCGGTGAGCCCCGCCGGGGCGTCACGGCGCGCGTTCGCCGCCGTCGTCGGTCGGTGCCGTGGCAGGGCCGCCGCCCGGGGCCGTCGCGGCGAGACGGGCCTGGCGCGCGGCGCGGCGGGGCGCGTCCACGGACGCGAAGTGGCGGCTGAGTTCGGCCGCCAGGCGCCTCCACCCGGGGTAGTCGGCGTACTCCATCGAACAGGGCAGGAGGCCGAGGGCCGGGTCGGCGGTGTCGATCCGGCCGCCGTGCCGCTCCAGGTGGGTGAGGACGGCCCGGGACTCGCCGGGCACGGAGCGGTGCAGCAGCCGCCACTCGCCGGACTCGTAGGCGCTCACCCGTCGGGCCAGGCGTCGCCGCACGGACGCCGTCCACTTGAAGTGGTGGACCTGGGCGTGGAGTTCGGCGACGGGTGCCGGGCTGCCGTTCCACGCGACGTGCTGGCCGAGGTCGAGTTCGACGGTGCCGCGGGCGAGCGTCACCTTGGTGGCGCGGGCGTTCAGCAGGCGCGTGGTCAGCAGGCCGGCCAGCGGGTACTGGCGGTGCAGCGGGACGGGGCCGCCGTGGGGTGCGGGGCCCGTCAGGCGCCCGTCGGCGGCGACGCGGTCGAGGATGGCGCCCTCGACGTGGTCGTGGCCGCGCCGTTCGCAGTGGGCGACGACCTCGCGCAGCGGGCGGTCGTAGACGTGGAACTCGTCGAGGTCGGCGACGACCCACCAGTCGTCGGGGTGGGCGGCCATGACCTCGCGGATCAGCGCCGCGTTGAGGTCCTCGTGCCAGGGGCTGACGCAGAGGCGGACGAACTCCAGCCCGGCCCGCCGCATCACCTCCCTCGAGCGCGGCAGCGAGGGGTCGTCGCGGCGCTCGACGTGCCGGACGACATGGAAGCGGTCGACGCCGAGCCGGCGGTAGTGGGCGAGGGCGTAGGGCAGCAGGGTGGTGTCGCCGCCGACGACGGAGACGAAGCGGACCGTCACGCCGTGGCCCGCCCCTCGCGCTCGCTCCCGTGGGGCCCGCCGCGCCGGGCGGTGACGAGGAAGGTCCTGATCTCCCTCTCCACCAGCGGGCTCGGCTCCCAGACGGGGTCGAGCCCCACCTCGCGCAGCAGCCCGGTGACGGCGGCCAGGCGTCCGTCGAGGTCCTGCACCTCGGCCACGACGCGGTCGACGCGCGCCCAGTCCGCCGCGTCGAGGCCGCGCATCACGTCCATCTCGGCCCCCTCGACGTCGATCTTCAGCAGGTCGACGCGGCCCTCGCGGGGCAGCCGCCGGGAGAGGCGGTCGACGGGGGCGGTGACCGGCGTGCCGCGGTGCTGCTCCTCGATGTCCTCGTCGGGGTACCTCCTGGCGAGGACCGCGATCTGGAGGCCCTTCTGGTCCGGGTAGCGCGTGGAGTTCCCCGGCAGCCGGGGGTAGTAGGTGAAGGTGACGGCCTCCTCGGCGACGCGGCCGAGGCCGCACCCCTCCACCCGGACGTCGGTCAGCCGGTGCAGGGCGACGTTCCGCTCCAGGACGCGCCGGGACTCGGTGACCGGCTCGAAGGCGAGGACGCGGGCGTCGGGGTGGCGGGCCTTGGTGTAGAGCGTGAACATGCCGATGTTGGCGCCGACGTCGACGACGAGCGCGCGCGGGGGCAGCGGCATCCCCTCGTAGCAGCCGTGCTCGAAGATCTCGCGGTACTGGAACCGCGCCTCGTGGGGACTCTGGGCGTACAGCCGAAGGCCGTTCGCGAAGGTGGTCAGCGTCGGTAACGTCACCCCTACCCTCCGTCCTGGTCTGCTCCGGTGTGAGTGTCGGGGCGCCCACGGGCGGTGTCAACGAAGGGCCTGGCCGCCCCCGGCCGGGGCGCCGGGCCGTCAGGGCGCGCCCTGTGCGGGGAGGTCCGGATGGGGAACACTGCCTTCTCGGCGTCCGTCCGCCGTGGGAGGGAGGGCCCGATGGGGTCGGCCACACGCATCGGCTGGTTCCTGGCACACGAGGAGTGGCAGCCCGAGCGGCTGGTGGAACAGGGCCGCGCCGCCGAGGCGGCCGGCTTCGAGGCGTTGCTCGTCTCCGACCACCTCCAGCCGTGGGTCGACGAGGGGGGAGCCGCCGGCTTCGGCTGGGCGACGTTGGGGGCGCTGGCCACGGCCACCAGGACCGCGACGGTGATGTCGGCCGCCGTCTGCCCCCTCTTCCGCATGCATCCGGTGCTGGTGGCGCAGGCGGCGGCGACGGTCTCGCGCCTGGCGGGCGGCCGGTTCGAGCTGGGCGTCGGGATGGGACAGGCGATCAACGAGGCGCCGCTGGTGGGCCCGTTGCCGCCGTACCGGGAGCGGATGGCGCGCATGGCCGAGGCCCTGGACGTCATGGGCCCGCTGCTGCGGGGCGAGGGCGTCGAGGGGCACGACGGGTTCTACCCGGTGTCCGCGATGCGGCTCCACAGTCCGCCGCCGGCTCCGGTGCCGATCCACCTCGCGGCCTCCGGGCCCCGCTCGGCGGCGGTGGCCGGCCGGCTGGCCGACGGCGTGATCACCTCGGTGAAGGACCCGGCCCGCACCCGTCGGGAGGTGGTGGACGTGGCCAGGGCCGCGGCGCGGGCGGCGGGCCGGCCGTCGCCACGGGTGATCCTCACGTGCTTCCTGGTGTTCGCCCGCGACGAGGAGGAGGCGTTCGCCGCGCTGCGCCCCTGGCGGGGCATGCGCACGCCACGGCGGCTGGTGGAGAGCGACCCGGCGCGGCTGCGGCGGGACGCCGAGGCGTTGGGCCGGGAGGAGGTCCTGGCCCGCTTCCCGCGGTACGACGACCCCGGGCGGGTCGCCGAGCTGTGTCGCCGCGTCGTCGAGGAGGTCGAGCCGGACGTGCTGGCGCTTCAGGTGGCCTCGCCGGACGGGCTCGTGGCGATCGAGCGACTGGGTGGGGCGTTGGGGCTGCGGGGGTGAGGCGGAAGCGGCCGCGTCGGGCCGTTGCGCGTCGGGCCGCACCGTGGCCGCGTGGGGCGCCGCGTCACCGGGCCGAGGGCAGGACGCCGAGGAGGGCCCTCTCCGTCTCGTCGATCATCCGCTCCCGCGTGAAGCGGGCCAGCACGAGCTCCCGCGCCCGCCGGCCGAGCCGGGCGCGTTCCGTCGCGTCGGCGACGAGCCCGAGCAGCGCCCGGGTCAGGTGCGCGGGCTCGGGCGAGGGCACCAGGACGGCGACGTCCGGCTCGCGGACGAGCTCTTCGACGCCGGGGAAGTCGACGGTCAGCAGCGGCCGCCCGGCGCTCATCGCCTCCAGCATGGCGAGGCTCAGGCCCTCGCCCGAACTCGGCTGGGCCACGACGTCGGCGAGCGCCAGCACGTCCGGCATCCGGTCGAAGGTGACGCCGGTGTCGACGCGCACCACCTCCGTCAGGCCGAGGCGGTCGATGTCCTCCCGCAGCCGCCGCGGATAGTCGCCCGAGGAGGAGCTGACGGCCCCGACGACGAGCAGGCGCGTGCCGGGATGCCGCCGGTGCACGGGGGCGAACGCCTCGACCAGCTCCCTGATGCCCTTGCGGGGCTTGAGCTGCGCGGCGCAGACGACCACCACGTCGGAGTCGGCGTAGCCGTGGTGGCGCCGCAGGGCGGTGGCGTCCCGGTCGGGTCGGAAGGCGGTGACGTCCACGCCGTGCGGGATGAGGCGCGTGACCTCGGCCGAGCCGTGCCGGCGGGCGCGTTCGGCGTAGTTCTCCGAGCAGGCCAGGACGAGCGTGGGGCGCAGCACGCCGTGCGCCACCCGCAGGCGGGCGCTGCCCAGCGCCTCGGACTCCGGGGCGTGCTCGTGGAACGTCGCCACCCAGGGGATGTCGCGCTCGACGGAGATGGTCTTCCCCGCCAGGGCGGCGTCGAGGGAGTTGGTGAGGACCAGGTCGGGCGCCGCCTCCTCGACGCACGCGGCCAGCTCCGGCATCAGGGAGAAGGCCGCCTGCTCCCAGAGGACCTTGCTGGGGTCGGCCAGCAGCTCCCGGTACCGGAAGAGCCGTCGGACCGTCACCCCGCGCGGGTCGCCGGGGACGGGGCGGCCGTCGGCCGCGTCGCGGGGGGCGTCGGTCACCACCGTCACGTGGTGGCCGCGGGCGGCCAGTCCCTCGGCCACCACGTGGGCGTAGGTCTCCGCCCCGCCGGTCGTCGGGTGGAAGCTCGACGCCATCAGAATCACCCGCATGCCGCCTCCGTCCACGCCGTCGTCGGGCCGTGCTCGTACCGGTCCGGAAAGGCTACGGTCGGCGGGCCGTTTCTGTCATGAAACGGTCACATGGCGCACCCCGGGGGCCGCCGCGGCGACGCGTCGGCGCGCGGTCGGGAATTTGACGGCCGCACGTGCGCCGACGGATCGTAACGAACCGCGGGAGCCGCCGCGGGTCCCGCGAGGCTCCTCGCGGCCCCTCCCCCACGACGCGTCCGCACCCACCGCACAC
>NZ_JBQQBZ010000107.1:0-523 GCF_052245655.1 Streptomyces sp. 4N509B | reverse complement strand
TGGCGGCGCTGGTGGTCCTCCACGGGCCGGCCGTGGCCCGTCGCCTGTCCTGGCGGTGGCTGCCGCTCGCCGCCACCGGCGCGTCCCTGGCCTGGCTGCTCGCCCTGGCCCTCGTCGACGGCTGGGAGCGGGGCGTCGCCACCCGGCTGGCGGAGCACAACGAGTACCTCGCGGTCGTCGACGACATCGACGCCGGGAACCTCGGCCACTTCCTTCGGACCTTCACCGACCACATCGCCTACGGCTCCGAGGACCGGTGGCCGGCGCACGTGGCGGGGCATCCGCCCGGCGCGACGTTGACGTTCGTCGCGCTGGACCGGATCGGCCTGGAAGGCGGCGCCTGGGCCGGCCTGTTCTGCGTCCTGGCCAGCGCCACCATCACCGCCGCCATCCTCATCACTCTGCGCGCCCTCACCACCGAGGACACCGCCCGCCGCGCCGCCCCCTTCCTCGTCCTGGCACCCGCCGCCGTCTGGCTGGCCACCTCCGCCGACGGCTACTTCGCCGCCGTCGCCGCCTGGGC
>NZ_JBQQBZ010000106.1:0-591 GCF_052245655.1 Streptomyces sp. 4N509B | reverse complement strand
CTTCCCAGGCGCTTTCGAGGAGGAGGCGTTGCTGGGGGTCCATCGCGAGGGCTTCGCGTGGGCTGATCCCGAACAGCTGCGGATCGAAGTCCGCCGCGTCATAGAGGAAGCCACCCTCACGGGCATAACTCTTCCCATGCGCGCCAGGGTCGGGGTCGTAGAGGTTGTCCAGGTCCCAACCACGATCGGTCGGGAAACCACCAATGGCGTCCACACCCTCCTCGACCAGCCGCCACAGATCCTCCGGCGAGGACACCCCACCCGGGAACCGACACGCCATCCCGACGATCGCGATCGGCTCGTCCACCGCCACAACCGAACCCGACACCGCCGGACGGCCGCCAGCCACCGTGACGTCACCGGACTGGTCGTCGTGGTCGGTCCAGACCTGGCCCAGGACGAACGCGCCCAACGCGGCCGGGGTCGGATAGTCGAACACCACACCCGCCGGCAGCCGCAGACCCGTCTCCGCGTTCAACCGGTTCCGCAGCTCCACCGCCGTCAGCGAATCGAACCCGAGATCCTTGAACGCCCGATCCGCCGCGATCGACTGCGCGGACCCATGCCCGAGGACCGCCGCGACGTGACCGC
>NZ_JBQQBZ010000105.1:0-609 GCF_052245655.1 Streptomyces sp. 4N509B | reverse complement strand
CCGCCTTGCTCCATCCGTGCCTCCTCCGCCACACCCACCCCCGCCGTCAACCCACTCCGCTCCTCCCACAACCCCCACGCCAACGACACCCCAGGCAACCCCAACCCACGCCGATAACCCACCAACCCATCCACCCCCGCATTCGCCGCCGCATACGCCCCCTGACCCCCAGCACCCACCACACCCGCCAACGACGAAAACACAACAAACGCCCGCAGATCACAAGCAGCCGTCACCTCATGCAACAACCACCCACCACCCACCTTCGGACCCAACACACCCCCCAACCGACCCACCGACAACCCCTCCACCACCCCGTCATCCACCACACCCGCCACATGCACCACCGCCGTCAACGGATGATCCACCGACACACCCCCCACCACACCCAACAACCCCTCCCGATCCCCCACATCACACGCCACCACATCCACCACCACACCCAAACCAACCAACCCCCCAACAAACTCACCCACCCCCACCCCATCCACCCGACGCCCCACCAACACCAACCGCCGCACCCCATGCACCTCCACCAACCGACGCACCACCAACCGACCCAACGTCCCCAACCCACCCGACACCAACACCGTCCCCTCAGGATCCAGC
>NZ_JBQQBZ010000104.1:0-639 GCF_052245655.1 Streptomyces sp. 4N509B | reverse complement strand
CACCCGTCATCCCACTCTCCGCACCCCACAAACCCCACGCCAACGAAACACCCGACAACCCCAACCCACACCGATACGCCGCCAACGCATCCAAAAACGCATTCGCCGCCGCATAATTCCCCTGACCCGCATTACCGAATATGCCGGCCGCCGAGGAGTAGAGAACGAACATGCTGAGGTCGGCGTCGCGGGTCAGCTCGTGCAGGTTCACCGCCGCGTCGACCTTCGGCCGCAGCACGTCGCGCAGCCGCTCCGCGCTCAGGGAGGTGACGAGCCCGTCGTCGAGGACGCCGGCCGCGTGGACGACACCCCTCAGCGGGAACTCCTCCGGCACCAACGCCAACGCCTGCGCCAACTGCTCCCGATCCGCCACATCACACGCCGCCACCTCCACCACCGCGCCCGCCGCCTCCAACTCCGCCACCAACTCCACCGCGCCCCCGGCATCCATGCCTCGACGGCTGGTCAACACCAACGACCGCACCCCGTACTCAGCCACCAAATGACGCGCAACCAACCCACCCAACGTCCCCGTCCCACCCGTCACCAACACCGTCCCACCCGCAACCGAACCCACCACACCAGCAGACACCCCACCCACAACACCCACCACACGCACCAACCGCGGCACCAACACCC
>NZ_JBQQBZ010000103.1:0-690 GCF_052245655.1 Streptomyces sp. 4N509B | reverse complement strand
CCGCGTTCAACCGGTTCCGCAGCTCCACCGCCGTCAGCGAATCGAACCCGAGATCCTTGAACGCCCGATCCGCCGCGATCGACTGCGCGGACCCATGCCCGAGGACCGCCGCGACGTGACCGCGCACCACGTCGACGACGTGACGCTCCCGCTCCCCGGCCGTACCCAACGCCGCCACCACCCGAGCCAACTGCCCACCCGCACCACCCGCACCAGCACCCGCACGCTCCACCGCACGCCGACCCGACACCCGCACCAACCCACGCAACAACCCCGGAACCACACCCTCCCGCTCCGCACGCCGCCGCAACCCCGCCACATCCAACCGCGCCGCAACCACCAAGCTCTCGTCGACGCCACACGCCGTGTCGAAGAGCCTCAGTCCCTCCTCTGCCGACATGCCGAGGAACCCGGAACGGCTCAGCCGTGCCACGTCGGCTTCGTCGAGTTCGCCGCCCATTCCCCCGACACCAGTCCACAGGCCCCAGGCGAGGGAGGTGGCGGGAAGGCCCTGCGCACGCCGATACGCAGCCAACGCATCCAGGAACGTGTTCGCCGCCGCATAATTCGCCTGCCCCGCATTACCAAACACACCAGCAGCCGACGAATACAACACAAACAACCGAACATCCAACCCACGCGTCAACTCATGCAAATTCACCGCCGCATCCACCTTCGGCCGCACCACAC
>NZ_JBQQBZ010000102.1:0-782 GCF_052245655.1 Streptomyces sp. 4N509B | reverse complement strand
GTGGGCGGGCTGGACGCGGTGGACGTGGGGTGGAGCCTCGTGTCGTCGCGGTCGGTGTTGGAGCACCGGGCGGTGGTGTGGGGTGCCGATCCGTCGGAGTTGGTCGCGGGCCTGGGCGCGCTGGGGGCCGCTCAGCCGGCGGTGAACGCCCTGTCGGGTGTGGTGGGCGGCGACGCGGGCGGGGGTGTGGTGTTCGTGTTCCCGGGTCAGGGGTCGCAGTGGATTGGTATGGGGCGTGGGCTGCTTGTGTCCTCGCCGGTGTTCGCGGCGCGGTTGGCGGAGTGTGAGGCGGCGTTGGCGCCGTTCGTGGAGTGGTCGCTGTCTGAGGTGTTGGCGTCGGATGACGACGGGTGGCTGGAGCAGGTCGATGTCGTGCAGCCGGTGTTGTGGGCGGTGATGGTGTCGTTGGCGGCGGTGTGGGAGTCGGTGGGTGTGCGGCCGTCGGCGGTGATCGGTCACTCGCAGGGTGAGATCGCGGCGGCCGTGGTCGCCGGGGGGCTGTCGGTGGAGGACGGTGCCCGTGTGGTGGCGTTGCGGTCGGCGGCGATCAACGAGCTGGGTGGGGGTGGCGGCATGGTGTCGTTGGCCGTCAGTGCCCAGCGGGCGGAGGAGCTGCTGTCTTCGGCTGGTGTGGGGGAGCGGGTGTCGGTGGCGGCGTTCAACGGTCCGTCGGCGACGGTGGTGGCGGGTGACGCGGAGGCGTTGGAGACGTTGATGGCCGCCGCGGAGGCGGCCGAGGTCCGGGCGCGCCGGGTGCCGGTGGACTACGCCTCGCACTCCGC
>NZ_JBQQBZ010000101.1:0-837 GCF_052245655.1 Streptomyces sp. 4N509B | reverse complement strand
CAACCAACGACCACTCCACAAACGCAGACAACGCCTCCTCACACGCCCCGATCCACTCCGCGAACACCGGCGACACACCCAACAACTCCCGCCCCATCCCCACCCACTGCGACCCCTGACCCGGAAAAACGAAGACAGGCCGTATCGGTCGCGCACTCGTCCCGCGTATGGCGAACGGCTCGTCCGTGCCGAGCGACGCCACCGCCCCGGCGGGGTCGGAGGCGAGAACGACCGCACGTTCGGCGAACTCCGACCGTCCGGTGGCCAGCACGTGCGCCACGTCGCCCAGTGCCACGTCGTCCCGCTCCCGCAGGTGAGCCCGCAGACGTGCTGCCTGCTCCCGTAGGGCCCGCTCCGTCTTCGCCGACAGCAGCAACGGCAACGGCAGCGGCACGACGGCGGACGACAGGGCCGGCGTCTCCACGGTCTTGGCGGCCTCGCCGCCCGGTTCCCCTGCCGCGTCTGCTTCCTCCGAAGCGTCCTCGAAGGCCGGCACGTTCTCCAGCAGCACGTGGGCGTTGGTGCCGCTGACGCCGAAGGAGGACACTCCCGCCCGCCGTGGGCGGCCCGTCTCCGGCCAGTCCCGCTCCTCGGTCAGGAGGCGGACGTCCCCCGCCGACCAGTCCACATGCGACGACGGCTCGTCCACGTGCAGCGTTCGCGGCAACACCCCGTGCCGCATCGCCTCCACCATCTTGATGACGCCGCCGACACCCGCAGCCGCCTGCGCATGCCCGATGTTCGACTTCAACGACCCCAACCACAACGGCCGACCCACCGGACGACCCTGCCCATACGTCGCCAACAACGCCTGCGCCTCGATCGGATCACCCAACG
>NZ_JBQQBZ010000100.1:0-888 GCF_052245655.1 Streptomyces sp. 4N509B | reverse complement strand
TCACGGTGAACGTGTCGGACAACGGCCGCAGCGCCAGCTTCTCCGCCTCGGTCTCGCTGCCCAGCGGCACCGGACCCTTCCCCGCCGTGATCGTCTACGGCGGCTTCGGCGCCGACACCACCACCATCCGCAACGCCGGCGCCGCCGTCATCTCCTACGACCCCAACACCGTCGGCCGCGAAGGCACCCCCCGCAACAACAAACAAGGCGCCTTCTACACCCTCTACGGCTCCTCCAGCACCACCGGCATCCTCATGGCACAGGCCTGGGGCGTCAGCCGCATCATCGACGTCATCGAGCAGTCCGGCGGAAACATCCTCAAACCCACCACCGGCGTCACCGGCTGCTCCCGCTACGGCAAGGGCGCCTTCGTCGCCGGCGCCTTCGACCAGCGCGTCGCCCTCACCATGCCCATCGAGTCCGGCACCGGCGGCGTCCCCGCCTACCGCGCCGTCGCCCAGGAAAGCGGCGCCCAACCCCCCTCCAGCGCCTACGGCGAACAACCCTGGCTCGGCGACGCCTTCAGCCAGTACCAGAACAACACCAGCGCCCTCCCCGTCGACACCCACCAGATCGTCGGCATGATCGCACCACGCGGCCTGTTCATCATGGACAACCCCCACGTCGACTGGCTCGGCTCCCAGTCCGGCGCGGTCAGCGCACTCGCCGGCGCCGAGGTCTACAACGCGCTCGGCGCGAGCGACAACATCTCCTACTGGTCCGACGTACAGGACGGCACCCACTGCGCGACCCGCGGCGAGTGGCGCACACCCCTCCAACAGAGCATCCAGGCCTTCCTCACCGGCACGGGCAACGGCCCCGGCGAGATACGGATCTCCTCCCGCGACAACCCACAGCGGATGTGGAACTGGCAGACCCCGAACCTGA